>DAOTYF010000118.1:0-12295 GCA_034434995.1 Anaerolineae bacterium | reverse complement strand
ACCCCCGCCCCGCCTGCCCTATTCGTGGTGGACGCCCACTGCGACATCGCTTGGAACTGGTTGGAGTTCGGGCGCGACCCGCGCCGCAGCGCCCTTGAGTCGCGGCAGGTGGAAGGCCCGCAGATCGAGTCGCTCGTTGGTCAGCGCGTCACTGGCCTGCCGGAGTGGCAGCAGGGGCGGGTTGGCATCCTGTTTGCCACCCTGTATGTGATGCCCGCCCATCGCGCCTGGAGCGGCTCCATGAGCCAGGTGTACGGTTCGGCGTCCCAGGCGCACGCGCTGGCTATGGCGCAGCTTGATGCTTATCACCGGCTCGCCGCCGAAGATGCACGCTTCCGGCTGATCGCATCCCGCCAGGAATTGGATGAGGTCGCCGCGGCGTGGTCAGCCTCCGGGGAAACGCCGCCCCCCATCGGGCTGGTGATCTCGATGGAAGGGGCCGACCCCATCGAGGAACCCTCCCAGGTGGGGGAATGGCACGCGCAAGGACTCCGCGCCATCGGCCCGGCCTGGGCAGCGACGCGCTACGCCGGCGGCACGGGCGAGCCAGGCCCGCTCACCGACCTGGGCCGCCAGCTCCTCGACGAGATGGCCCCGCTTAACCTGATCCTCGACCTGAGCCACATCGCCGAGCAGGCGTTCTTCGAGGCGCTGGAACGCTACCCGGGGCCGGTCATCGCCAGCCACAGCAACCCGCGCGCCTTCCTACCCACCGACCGGGGCCTCTCCGACGAGATGATCCGCGCCCTGGCGAACCAGGACGGCGTGATCGGCATCGCCCTGTACAACCGCTACCTCAGACCGGGCTGGCAGGAGGGCGATCCGCGCTCCGAGGTCACGCTCGATACAGTCATCCGGGCCATTGACTATACTGCTCAGGTCAGCGGCGCGGTGGAACACGTCGCCATTGGCTCGGACTTCGATGGCGGGTTTGGCCTGGAGGCGATCCCGCAGGGGATGGACAGCGTCGCCGACCTGTTGCGGATCGCTGAGGCGCTGGGCGCGTGGGGCTACTCCGATGGGCAGATCGCCGCGGTGATGAACGGCAACTGGTTGCGCGTGCTGCGTCGCAGCTTGGCGTAGTCTCCTTCTTGCTCCCCGCCGCCCCACTCTTAGGGGCCGTCAGGGGGTGAAGGTGGGAAGGTCAAAAGAGCGATCCCGTCTCATGCGCCTCTCTATCGCCCCACACTCCAAGTCATTGACGTTGTCCATAGTTTTTGTTATCATGCTAAGCAGCAGGTATGCGCGGGAACTCCCTCAGGTCGTCCGCAAGGACGGCAGCCCGAATGGGTGGGAACCTGAGGCCCGGGACCTGCGTTTTTCTTTTACCAGCTCCTTACCCACTCGTACCGTTCATCGCTGGCAATCATCTCTCTGACTTCACCAGGCCAGAACTTGACCCCATACCCTGTATACCGCCCTTTGTGGTGATACACCACCGGCTTCAGCATCCGAGCGTAACGATCTTCTACATAGCCGTACTGGGTCGGCTGCACAGCATAAAAGAAGCTGCTAGCAACCGCATCGGCAATCTGGAGTCCTATCCGGCGGCCAGCGGAGAATGCCTCGACCTGATCGGATTTGATGACGTTCCAGTCGATCTGGACGCTGGGCTTCGTCTTGAGGGTTTCCATATGCTGGCGGATTTCCGTGTAGGACATCCCGCTGCGGTTGGAGAAGATGATCTCGGCGCTCCCGTCTCCGGCGTCCTCGGGGCGTGGGTGATCCCGGCAGTACCACGACACGCGCTCAAACAGCAGGCGTACTGCGTAGAAGTAGAGCCGGTAGCGCGTGCCAAACACCTCCGGCTCGTTGATGGAAGGCTTGTGGATCAGCACAGAAATCGTGCGCAGATCGGCCCTGGCGATCAAGTCTACGAACGGAAGACGCTTGTCGTGCCTCAGATCGCGGAAGTGCAACGGCTTCTTCGGATTGGGCACGCCAAACAACGCCTTGGCCTTATCTATGAGCTTGACGGTTGCCAGGTCGGTGGATTTGTGGGTGACAACCCCAGAAAGCACGAACCAGTCCGGGCTGCCCTGACCGAATGCGAATCCCTCGTCACCCGACTCGTCGATATAAACAACGTAGCTGGCTGACACGCGATGGCTCAACCTTGTCTATCGCTATGCTGAAGGGCATAGCTCCAGCAAGTCGGAGCGCAGCCACGCCTTTGAATGATCGCACGAGTCTTCTTTAGGCCGCAAAAAAAACGAGGTCTACATCGTCACCTAGGTAGTAGAGTAGACCACGCCCCCCTTGCATTGTCGGCTGGGAGGTGGTCGTCGCGCGGACGTATGAGACCCTGCAGCCCATCCTTGACCGCTCGCCGCAGGCACAGTGCTATGACTCCGACGACCTTTCGGTCTATGATGCGCTGGTCTACTACTCCCGTCGCCATCTCCCAGATGCACAAGCGTCGCTACCCGACCTACCCCGCCCACATCAAAGACTCCGTGTACCCGTGATGTTATCCACTCCCCCGGTGGGGCATATTGCTAGCGCTGTCGGCGGCGCGACGGCGCGCCCTGGCGCAGAGTCCGCATAATGGCCTGCACCTGGCGGCGCGTCTGGGAGTCCGTGTGCATCAGGTCGGCCACCTTCTCGACGCCGTATAGCACGGTGCTGTGGTTGCGCCCGCCCAGCGCCTCGCCGATTTCGGACAGGGAGGCATCGGCCAGTTCGCGGGCCAGGTAGGCGATCACCTGACGGGCGACCGAGACCTCGCGGGCGCGGCCCCGCCCGGCGAGGTCATCGAGGGTCAGGCCGTAATATTCGGCCACCGCGGCGATGATATCCGCTAGCCCCACCGGCGGCGCGGACCGCGCCCGTACCTCGGCCATCTGTGCCAGCGCCTGCTCTGCCAGCCCCAGGGTGGGCTGCTCCCCGCGCAGCAGCGCGGCAGCGATCACCCGGTTGAGCGCCCCTTCCAAGTCGCGTGCGCTGCCGCCCTCCATATCCTCGGCGATGGTCTCCAGTACTTCCAGCGGAACCTGCCCATCCAGGCCGCGCATTTCCGCTTTGATCCGCAGGATATTCAGCCGGGTCTCCCGGTCAGGCGGCAGGATTTCGACCGCCAGCCCTCCTCCAAAGCGGGAGGCCAGCCGCGCGTCGAGGGAGCGCAGGGCGGTCGGCGGGTCGCTGGCGGCCAGCACGATCTGCCCACCCCCCTCGAACAGGTGGTTGAAGGTGTGGTAGAACTCTTCCTGAGTCGAGTCCTTCCCGGCGATGAACTGGATGTCGTCGATCAGCAGCACCTCGACGGCACGGTACTTCTGGCGGAACTCGTCGGTGCGGCGACCCCGGATGGCCGCCACCAGATCGTTGGTGAACGTCTCCGCCGCGGCGAACAGCACCGCTCGCCCGGCCTCCCAGCAGGCGTTGCCGATGGCGTGCAACAAGTGGGTCTTGCCCAGGCCGATCCCGGCGTGGACGACCAGGGGGTTGAATTGGGTTGCCGGCGCTTCGACCACCGTCTGGGCTGCTGCGTGCGCCAGCCGGTTGCACGCGCCGACGGCATAGGTGGCGAAGCTATAGCGCGGGTTCAGGCCGGTCTCGCCGGGGCCAAGGGCCTCAAAGCTCACATCGGAGTCGTCGGTATCCAGGTCGGCCAGCAGCGGCCCCGCCCCGCGCAGGTCGGGGGAGGGGGGCAGCTCGGACCACAGCACAAAGCGCACCTCGACGCTGCGCCCGGCCAGGTAGCTCAGGGTATGGACGATCAACTTTTTGAGGCGGTGTTCCAGCCACTCGCGGGCATAGACGTTCTGCACACCGAGGATGTAGGTTCCATCCTCGTAGGCGATCAAGCGGGCATTGCGCAGCCAGGTATCGAACGTCTCGCGCGGCATCTGCAATTGCAGCTCGCCGTAGGCGGCCTGCCAGATGACTTCGGGGCTGCGTCCGGGATCGTTCATGCCACCCTGCTGATCGCCAGGCTGAGTCGATGGTGCTGCCACCGTGACTGGGGTCACGGCTCACCACCCGATGGATACAATTGGTCTCTTGTCGCGTTTGTGGTTGCGGTATTGAGTGGTTCCGGCAACGGCGTATGCCGGGGCACCTGTCACCACTTTAGCAGAGGTGGGGGGTGCAAACAACCTTTTTAGCTTAAAATTTGCCATTCTTTAAGGTTGTTAAATGTTAAAAGTTTGACGCAGGTTTGAGCGACCCGCCCCTGGGTTGAGAGCCGCAGGCGGCCCATGCGGGGCAGGTAAGGTGGGGGCGGGTCATGTTAAGAAATTGCGGATGTTTCCCGGCGACGACCAGGGGTAGCATATCTGTTCTTTTGGAAACAGGGGGGAAGGCGGCCCGATCGGGCCGTGAATCGCGGGGGCGGCCTGCCTCGCCAGGATAGGCCGCACACAGCCAGGCGGAGGTCGAGGCGCGGGTCAGCGCTCGATTTCCGCCATCAGCTCCTGCATGTACGCTTCTACCTCGGTGGCGGTGCTCAGGCTTAGGGCGCGCTGGGCGATCTCCTGGGCCTGGGCCATGCTGAGCTGGCTGATCAGCCACTTAGCATCCGGGATGGCACGGGGGGCCATGCTGAACTCATCCAGGCCCAGCCCCAACAGGATCGGGATCGCTCGCTTCATCCCTGCCAACTCCCCACACATGCCGACCCACTTACCCTGCGCATGAGCAGCGTCGATGGTGGTCTGGATGAGCCGCAGGACGGCGGGGTGCAGCGGCTCGAACAGGCGCGCCACACGCTCATTAGTGCGGTCGACCGCCAGGGTGTACTGGGTAAGATCGTTGGTGCCCAGGCTGAAGAAGTCACATTCCTGAATCAGAGCGTCAGCCAGCATCGCCGCTGCGGGTGTCTCGACCATGATGCCCACTGGCACGTCCTGGGCGTATTCCAGCCCGGCGGCAGCCAGTTCCGCCCGCACCTCCTCTAGGGTGGCATTGGCCCGCCGAAGCTCGTCCAGGCTGCTGATCATGGGGTACATGATCAGGGCATGATGCCCCACCGCAGCCCGCAGGATCGCCCGCAGTTGGGTCTTGAACAGCGGCAGATCGTCCAAACAGAGGCGGATCGCCCGCCAGCCCAGGAACGGGTTTAGTTCGTTGGGAAAGTCCAAGTAGGAGGGGGGCTTATCCCCGCCGATGTCCAGGGTGCGAACGATCACAGGCCGTCCCTGCATGGCTTCAAAGATGGCCCGGTAGGCGGCGATCTGCCGTTCCTCATTGGGTGGCTGGGCATCCTGAAGATACAGGAACTCCGTCCGCAGCAATCCCACCCCATCCGCGCCGAAGCTAGCCGCGTCGCGTGCCGATTCGACATCGCCCACGTTCGCGCCGACCTCGACTCGCCGCCCATCGGTCGTGCGTGCCTCCTGGATGGCGGCTTCCCGCCGCTGCGCCTGCTGGGCCAGGTGGCTCTGGCGGATCAGCTCTAACTGCACCAGCGTGGGTGGGTCGGGGTCCACGATCACGGTTCCGGCGGAGCCGTCCAGTGCCAGCAACATGCCGTTCTGGATGTCGGCTATGGCTGTCTCCCCCAGCCCGACCACCGCTGGGATGCCCAGCGTGCGTGCCAGGATCGAAGTATGGGAAGTCAGCCCGCCCGCCGCGGTGCAGAAGCCGAGCGTTTTCTCTGGGTGAAGGCGCGCAGTATCGGAGGGGGTCAGGTCGCGGGCGACGATGATCGAGGGCTTCGCCAGGGAATCCAGGCGGGCTTCGGGCAGGCCGAGCAGGATGCGCAGCACGCGCTGGCACACGTCCCGCACATCTGCCGCCCGCGCGGCGAATAACTCGTTGTCCATGCCGCTGAGCAGCGCCGCCAGCTCGTCGGCAGCCCCGGCTACGGCAGCCTCGACAATCAGGCCATTGCGCACGCGCGAGGCGACCGCCTCGCTCAGCATCGGATCATCCAGCATCATCGCGTGAGCGTCGAAGATGGCTGCCGTGGCGGAGTCGGCACGCGCTTCCAGGTGGGCCTTCAGGTCGGCCAGCTCAGCGCGTGCCTGTTCGCGGGCAGCCTGGAAGCGAGCCAACTCCTCGTCCGGTGAGCCAGGGCGGCGATCCGGGATCGCCAGGTGCGGCGGCGCATAGCAGAAAGCGGGGCCGACGGCAATGCCTTCGGCGGCAGCGATAGCCTGTAGAACACGCTCACTCATGGGGACCGATCCTTGTGCGCCAGCCGGTGCGGGGAACACCGGCCAAGAGGTTTGAAAATGTTCGATTGGTTGACAATCGAGCAGAATCAGCACCCCGGCAAGGGGTGGGATATCTCAACACTAGCCCCCTTCCACTGAAGACAGCGCTATCGATGGGGTTCATCCTTGCCAGGCACTTAAGAGTGCCCTCTGCATGGTGTGGTTGTATCATCCATCGTCCGACTTTGCAAGCCTGAGAGAGAGGCGCTTCCTCCCCCGTCTGAAGGCAGGGGTCTCCGCGCCGAATTTTCTATGATCGCCCAGTACCGAGACCGCATCTTCTATCTGTGATCGCGCGGGCAGCACCCCCGCTGCTACCAAGGCCGCCCGCCGGCCCGCACCGCCGGCGGGCGGATATATCGCATCTCCAGCGGATTCCGGTGTTCTAACTATTTGGAAGGCACTTCCCGGTTGAGCATCGGCCAGGAAAGAGGTCTCGCCTGCCTTCATCTGCCCCTCAGTTGCCTAGGAGCGCCGAAGTGAAAAAGGTCTACGTCGTGTGCGCGACCGGGATTGCTACCTCGACCATGCTTCGGCTCAAGATCGAGCGCTTCCTCAACGAACACGGCATCCAGGCCAACATCCTCCAGTATCGAGTCACCGAACTCTCCCCATCGAGAATGGACGCGGATGTGGTGGTAGCCACAACCGGTATGCCCCCCGAATACGAAGGTCTCGTCCCCATCGTCAATGGGCTTCCGCTGATCACGGGTGTCGGCGAAAAAGAGGCCCTTGAGCAGGTCCTCAACGTTCTCACCGGTTCCACCAAGGAGGAATAGATACGTGGAGAGCATTCTTGAGACCATTGGCAATTTTCTCAACACGCTTGGCCCGTTGCTGGTACTGCCCGTCGTCGTGGCGGTCCTGGGCATCATCCTCGGCCAGAAATGGGATGGTGCGATCCGCAGCGGCATCCTGACCGCCATCGCGTTCGTCGGTATCTTCCTGACCGTGGGGTTGCTGGGCAGCACCCTCAGCACCGTCGGCCAGGCGTTTGCCGAGCGCACCGGAACGGGGCTAGACATCATCGACATCGGCTGGCCCGCCGCTTCGGCGCTGGCCTTCGGCACGCCGGTCGGCAACCTGGTGATTCCCATCGGCATCGCCCTCAACATCATCTTGCTGCTGATCGGCGTGACCCAAACGCTGGACATCGACATCTGGAACTTCTGGCACATGGCCTTCGTGGGGGCCATCGTCAACTTCGTAACGGGCAGCTTCGCGCTGGGCCTGTTCGCTGCTGCCGCCACGATGGTCATCGCCCTGTTCCTGGCGGATTGGTCAGCCCCGCTGATCCAGAAGCACTTCAAGATGCCGGGCATCTCGATCCCGCACCTGCAATCGGCGGGCTACATGCTGCTGGCCGTGCCGTTCGCCTGGGTGATTGACCGCATCCCCTTCCTCAAGAACCTCAGGCTGAACCCGGATACGATCCGCAAGCGCCTGGGTCTGCTGGGCGAGCCGATGGTGTTGGGCCTGATCATCGGCTTTATTCTGGCGCTGCTGGCGGGCCAGGGGCTGCAAGAGGCGCTGGTGACCGCCGTCAACACCGGCGCGGTGATGCTGCTGGTGCCGCGCATGGTCGCCATCCTGATGGAGGGCCTGACCCCCGTATCCGAGGCGGCCCGCAACTTCATGACCCAGCGCTTTGCCGGGCGGCAGTTCTACATCGGCCTGGACTCGGCGGTGCTGATCGGCAACCCGGCGGTGATCGCCGCCGGCCTGCTGATGGTCCCGGTCGAGATTCTGCTGGCGCTGGCGCTGGCGCCGTTGGGTAACCGCACCCTGCCCTTCATCGACCTAGCGGATGGCCCCTTCGTGGCGGCTATGCTGGCCCCGCTGGTGGCTGGGGATGTGCTGCTGACCGTCATCCTGGGCGCGATTGTGATGGGCATCGGCCTCATCTTCACCACGCTGCTGGCCCCTGCCGTCACCAATATGGTGACCTCCGGTGGTGTCGCGGTGGACATCCCCGCCGGGTATGCCACCTACACCGTGATGAGCGATGCCGCCGTCCCGACCTCCTACGGGCTGTACTACCTGTTCCAGACGCCCCAGGTGGTCGCCATCGTGGTCACCCTGCTGATCATCGTGGGGCTGTACTTCCTGAAGGCGCGCTTCCCGCTCGGCGAGAAGATCATCACGCCGCCGGAGGAGGGTGGGACGGATTGACAGACTCTCACCCGTGACTTGACCACGAACCCCTGGCAGCAGGAACCCCTGGCAACAGGAACCCCTGACACAGCCGGGGGTTCCTTGTGTGACCCCTTGACCCCTCTCTAGCCGGAGGGGGCAAGGGGGCATTCCTACCCCAAGGATGGTGCTATGGCATCCTGGATTGAAGACCTATTTGGCACAACCAAGCCAATCATTGCGATGGTGCACCTCCCGGCCTTGCCGGGCGATCCGTACTACGCGCCGGAGAGGGGGCTGGACTATGCCCTGGAACACGCCCGCGCCGACCTGCTGGCCCTTCAGGCGGGGGGCGTGGATGCGGTTATGTTCTCTAACGAGGCCAGCCTGCCATATCTGACCAAAGTGGAAACCATCACCGTGGCCTGCATGGCGCGCCTGATTGCCCAACTGCTGGGCGACCTCCGCGTGCCGCACGGGGTGAACGTGCTGTGGGACCCGGTGGCCTCGCTCGACCTGGCGGTGGCGGTGGGCGCGTCGTTTGTGCGCGAGATTTTCACCGGCGTTTACGCCAGCGACTTCGGCCTGTGGAACACCAACGCAGGCCAGGTCGTCCGCCATCAGCACGCTATCGGCGCCCAAGGGGTGCGGCTGCTGTTCAACATCCTCCCGGAGGCGGCCAGCTACCTGGCGGCCCGCGACCTGGCCGACATCGCGCGGTCAACCGTCTTCAACGCCCGCCCCGATGCGCTGTGCGTCTCCGGGTTGACCGCCGGGGTCGAAACCTCGACGCAGGCCCTCCATCAGGTCAAACAGGCCGTGCCCGCCACGCCGGTGTTTGCCAATACGGGGGTGCGCCTATCTAACGTGGAGGAGCAGCTTCAGATCGCCGATGGCGCCGTGGTCGGGACGTTCTTCAAACGCGACGGACACATCTGGAACCCGGTTGACCCGCGCCGGGTCGAGGAGTTCATGGCCGTCGTGCGCCGGGTGCGAGGTGGGTGATGGCTTCCCACCCACCGTTTCAGCTTGCTCCTTCACTGGCTTCCGCCCCGCTGTCCCATCTGGCTGAGGTGGTTGCTGAGCTTGAGACAGCAGGCGTGGATGCACTGCATTTCGACATCGAGGACGGCCATTTTGTGCCCCTGATGACGCTCGGCACGCGGCTGATCGGCGAGCTGCGCCCGCTGACGCGGCTGCCGTTCGACACGCACCTGATGGTCTCCAACCCGGAGGAGATCGTGCCCCTCGTCGCCGAGGCGGGCAGCGACTCCATTTCTGTGCACTACGAAGTTTGCCAGTACCCGCGCCGGACGCTGCGCCAGATCAGGGCGCTGGGCAGGCGGGCGGGGATGGCCTTCAACCCCAAGACGCCCCTGCCGCCGCTGGATTACCTGCTGCCGCACCTGGATTTCGTGGTCATCCTGACCACCGAGCCAGAGTTCCCGGATTGCCCCTTTCTGCCGGAGATTCTGGATAAGGTGCGGGCTGCCGCTGACTTTGCCCGCGCGCGTCATCCCTCGCTGGGCATTGTAGCCGACGGGGGGATCGATGCCAGGAACGTCCGGCAGGTCGTCGAGGCAGGGGCGACGATGATCGTGGCCGGCAGGGGGGTGTTCAGCGGAGGGCGGATCGCCGAGAACGTGCAGCGAATGCGGGCGGCGACGGGAGGTTGATGGCCCCGAATCAAACGCCCGGCTGACCTGTCAAGGGCCAGCCGGGCGATAGGGCCGAGATAGCCCAGCCTATCTTACGCCAGGAAGTCGCGCAGCATATTGGCAAACTGCGGTTGGCGGAGCTGGCGCAACGCCTGACGCTCAATCTGGCGGATGCGCTCGCGGGAAAGCCCCATGGCCTCCCCGACCTGCTCCAACGTCTGCGGCGAGCCGCCTTCCAGTCCGAAGCGCAGCCGTAGAATCTGGGCCTCGCGCGGTAGCAGCTTGTTCAGGATACGCTCAAGGGTCGCCGTCAGCATCACCTGATGGATCGCATCGTCGGGGGTGGCCGACTGATCATCCTCGATGAAATCGCCAAACTCGCTGTCCTCGCCAACCGGTGTTTCGATGGCGATGGTCTGCGGCTGCGCCTCGAGCGTGTCACGCACCTGATCGGGGGTCAGCTCCACACGGTCGCTCAACTCATCCGGGGTCGGCTCGCGGCCCAGCTCCTGTTCCAGGATTTCATTGGCTGTGTTGATGCGGCGCAGTTGATCGGACAGATGCAGCGGCAACCGGATCGTCCGCGACTTCTGAGAGAGCGCCCGCGTGATGGTCTGGCGGATCCACCAGCTTGCGTAGGTGCTGAAGCGATTACCTAACCGGTAATCGAACTTGTCCACCGCGATCATCAGGCCGACGTTGCCCTCCTGGATCAGGTCGGACATCGGCAGGCCCTGGTTGCGATAGCGCTTGGCGATGCTCACCACCAGGCGCGTGTTAGCCCGCCCGAGGTGTTCGCGGGCGGCCTGCCCGTCGGCGACGATCTCCTCCAGAGCGGCCCTCTGCTGCGGCTCCAGATCGGGGCTGCTGTCCAGCACTCGCTGGGCTTCCTGGCCGCGCTCGATGCGCTTAGCCAGGGCGATCTCCTGTTCAGCGGTCAGCAGCGGCTCGCTCGCCATCTGGCGGAAGTACAGGCTGACTGTATCATCCGCTGGGATGTGATCGATGTTCTCTGGAATCACTGGCTCGTCGGGAAAGACCTCCTCGTCCAAATCGGGGTCTCCCAGAGAGGCCAGCAACGCTTCAAGATCGGAGTTTGTCATACCGTTTCCCTTGCTTCCCAATCAGCGCGGCGCGGGTGACTGCCAGCTAGATGTAAATATATTGTACAGCTTTCAGACCCGATTGTCAAGGTTTTGTCTGACTCGCGCCACGCTCTTATACCGATACTATAGACACCCCTAGCCCCTACTATCTTACCGCATCTATGTAAAAATCCTGTTAGAATGACTCGTTTGCGTTAGGTGTGGCTCGAAAAAGGGCAGCCGGTGAGCCGAGTGGGGGGGTGACATCTGCCACGACTGCTCAGGGCTGTCCGAATGAACATGGTGGAACGAGCGCGGCGATTTGTCGAATCGCTGCTAGAACCGCGAGGGGGGTGTGCCCGTACTGCGGGAAGCGGTACACCAAGCGGCACAAGAGCTATGAACGCACGCTGCACGACCTGGGGGGGGAGCGCAGTAGATGCGAGTGCAGCGGTACGGGTGTCATCTGTGCCAGCGCAGCTACAGAACTGATTCAAACTTTTGCTGCGAGGACATGGCGCAGGTTGATCATAGCAAAAGCGATATGGTGAGCACCCAAGAAGTAGGCGTCTTTACGGTCAAAGCGGATAAGCAACGCTCGGAACTTATCAACTCAGGCAAAGTTGCGCTCGGTGGCAAAGCGTCGCTTGTAGACCTCAGCGTTGAACAGACGTTTGCGCCCGCGCTTGGGCGCTTTGCAGTTGCGCTTGTTTTCGGCGATGTGGGGGATCACCCCGTAATTGAAGCAAACCTGGCGCGCTTCATAGGTATCGAAAGCAGCGTCAGCGTTAAAAAACGCTCCGGCGATGGTCAGTCCCAGGCGCTTCATGCTTTTGAATGCGGTCTGGAGATGGGCTTTGAGGTTGAAGGCGTCGTGGTGATTGCCCGCGACAATCCCCGTCGAAGCGATGATGTAGCCGTTGGCATCCCTGATGGGCAGGATGTTGCTGGTCTTGGCACGCTTACGGCCCTGATAGGCCACACTTTCACCGCCCTTCTTGGCCAGGGCATGACTGCCGTCCAGGTTCAATTGGCTCAGGTCAAGGTCGCTTTGCACGGTTTGAATGCTCGCTTGCCACACCTTTTGCAGACTACCATCGGCGCTCCATTTGCGAAAGTGGTAGTACACGGCCTGCCAACTGATTTCTTTTTTGTCGGGTCGTGCGGGTCGGGGGCAATCGGCAACTGCTTCCATTGGCAGCCAGTATGCAACCGATACAGGATGTAGTTGAAGGCCTTGTACAGCGCAATTTGGCATACG
>DAOTYF010000117.1:0-11822 GCA_034434995.1 Anaerolineae bacterium | reverse complement strand
TGGCCTGATCAATGATGTTGGCTATGTCCTTGAGGCGCGTCGTTGCCAGTTTGATACGGGTGATGGCGTCATGCTGCTGCTCGGTGAGCGGGCCAAAACCATCGCTGAGGAAGGTCTCAACTAGAGCCTCGATGCCCTCAATGGGGCTGGCAAATGTCTCCGCGTGCAGCATCACCTCACGCGAGGTCGCGAGGGCTTCCTCGATGCGCCTTTCAAGAGTTTGAATCGAGCGCACCCTGTCTAACGCGACGGCTGCATAATCTCCCAGGTTGCTCAGCACCGGGAAGTCGGTGGCGGTAAACGATCGGGTTCCGTGATTGTAGACGGCCAGCACCCCCACGACCTGGCGACCTATGATGACAGGAACATTGATCAAGGCCCGTACCAGAAAGCCCGTTTTGACCTTGTGCTCGGCGTCGGCTGTCCGCTGAATAGGTTGCCCTGTCCGCAGAACCTCCATCGCATCCGAGTCGGTCGATGGCTGCCGGATCACTTCGGCCTGCTTAGCACCCAGCCCTCGCTGCGCTCGCAGCACCAGCGATCCGCCAGGCTCCTCGGTCAGGAAGATCGCGCCCTCGTCAGCGTGTGTCAGATAGACTGCGGCGTCCACTATGTGGGAGAGCATCACGTCGATGTCGGACAGAGAGGCAATGGCCCGCCCAATCCGGGACAGGGTGTTCATCTCTTCCAAACGGCGTGCCAGCGCCGCTTCAGTCTTCTCCAAGCGTTGGCTGATCTCCAGGTGCTCTTTTTCCTGGCGCATCCGTGTGAAGAAGGCAGTCAGCCGGGCCAGCAGGGATTCATTATCGAGGGGGCGCAGGATAAAGTCACGAATACCTAGGCCAAACATCTCAACGGCCATCTGCTCTGTCAGCCGGGTGGAGATCAAGATGGCAGGGGCGTCGCAACCCATTCGGCGCTGGGCCTGCAGACCTGCAAACGGGCTGAATCGGAAGCGCGTCACATCGGCCAGGATCACATCACAGGGTGGCGGCGCGGTGTTGTCCTCTGCTCGGATGACAGCGTAACCTGCTGGTTCGAGCAATGCCTGGAGGCTGGCAGCCCCTTCCGAGGTGTCGGCCACGAGAAGAATCCGCATCTCGCTCATTTTCGCCTCAGCTCTGTCACTTCATAAACCAGAATAGGCTGCTCGCGCCCTTTGAGGGAACGTGGGCCTAAAGGCTCAGCCACTACGTGATCGGCAACTATCCGATAGGTAGCCTCGCTGATCAATATCTGCCCCCCCTGAGCGCTCTCCTCCAACCGGGCAGCCGTGTTGATGGTGTCGCCGATCGCTGTGTAGTTCTTGAGGCGGGCCGTGCCAATGTTGCCGACTATGGCATCCCCGCTGTGGATACCGATCCGAAAGTCCAGTTGTAGTTCGGGGGGGAGGGTTGTCCGGTACTCCCAGACTGCCTTCTGGGAAGCAAGCGCAGCCGTGACTGCCCGCAGGGCGTGGTCAGGCTGAGGTAGCGGCACGTTGAACATGGCCATCAGGCCGTCGCCCATGAACTTATCGAGCGTCCCATAATTCTCGATGATCGCATCTGCGACCAACGATAGATACCCATTGAGCACTGAAATGAGCTTGCCGGGATCGGTGTATTCCGACAGAGCGGTGAAGCCTTCCAGGTCAGCAAACAAAACGGTCACCTCGTGGATGTCCCCACCCAGCGCTACGCCTGTAGGGTCCCTCAGGATCTGGTCTACTACAGCGGGGGCAACATAGCGCTCGAAGGTACTGAGCAGGAGATCGCGTGCAGCACGCAGTTCATCCGTTGCCTGTTTGGCGCGCAGGCGGGCCTCGACGCGGGCGGTCAGCTCGCGGGGGTTGAATGGCTTGGTCAGGTAATCCTCGGCTCCCAGGCCAAGTCCCTGCACCCGATTGTCGATATCGGATAGGGCGGTCAACATCAGAATGGGGATAACCGAAAGCTCTGCGTCAGCCTTGAGGCGTTCGCAGACCTCGAAACCGCTCATTCCGGGGATATTTACGTCCAGGATGATCAGGTCAGGCCGCTGCTGACGAGCTAGATTGAGGCCCTCGATGCCATCCGCTGCCAGGATCGTGGCATACCCCTGCGTGCTCAGAATATCCCTCACCAACAGGCGGCTATCGGGGTTGTCTTCAATCACCAATATCTTCACTTGCCTGCCTCGGCATTTATGCTGCTCCGATCCTGCCTGATGGCGGTTCGCCTGTGGCGGGTTTGAGCAGAGTTTTGATCTTCTGACTCAACTCCAGCATATTGATCGGCTTTGAGATGTAATCGTCACACCCCGCTTCCAGGGCTTTCTCTTGATCGCCCACCATGGCGTGCGCGGTCAGGGCGATGATCGGAATCGATTCGGTCTCAGCGTTGGCCTTGAGTTCGCGGGTCGCCTGCCAGCCGTCTTTGCGGGGCAGGGAGAGGTCCATCAGAATCAACGCCGGCTTCTTATCTAGCGCGATCTCGACACCTTCGATCCCGTCCTGGGCCTCGATCACTTCATAGTCGAATGCGTCCAACATGTCCCGGATCAGGGTTCGGTTATCAGCGTTATCTTCAACGACTAGAATAGAGACCCGGCTCCCAGCCATGTCTTTATTCTTGCCTCATACTGTGGCCTATCGGCACAATTGGTAGATCATCTTTGGCTTCTGCGACAAGCGGTAGCAGTACATGGAAGGTGCTTCCTTTGCCCAGGGCGCTCTCCAACCATATCTGCCCACGCATGAGCCTGACTAGCCTGCGCGTGATCGCCAAGCCCAGACCCGTCCCGTCATATTCCCGCGACGGGGAGCTATCCGCCTGCTGGAACTCATCGAAGATCACATCCTGATCCTGCGGCGCGATCCCGATCCCGGTGTCGGCGACAGACACCAACACCCAGGGGCCACCTTCGTCCAGCCGCTCGATGGGAAAGCCTGTCACCTGGCTGGCTGTGACTGGCGCGGTGCGCAGGGTTACCCTACCTGAAGGGGTGAATTTGATGGCATTGCTAACGAGGTTCATCAACACCTGCACGATGCGGCCTCGGTCGGCCAGGATAGGCGGTAGGTCATGGGCCGTTTCCTTGATCAGCTCGATGCCCTTTTTCGCAGCCAGCGGCTCAAAAGCGGCGATGCACTCCTCAATCACCATTCCCAAATCAACCGCCTCCACATCCAGTTCTAGGCGATTGGCTTCGATTTTCGACAGGTCAAGGATGTCATTGATTAACTGAAGCAAATGTTGGCCATTGCGTCTTACCCGGTCGAGCCGATCAATCTGTCGTTCGTTAAGGGGGCCGTAGATCCCCTCAAGAAGCATCTCTGTATAGCCAATGATGCTATTCAAGGGGGTGCGTAGTTCGTGGCTCATATTAGCCAGGAAGTGCGACTTCAGGCGGCTGACCTCGGTCAGTTGAACATTGGCGACGCGCAGTTCTTCTGTCAGCCGCAAAAGCCGTTGATTCGCATCGGCCAACTCCTCATTGAGCTGTGCCAGCGGGTAGAGCAGATTTTCTCGCAGGATGGCATGGGCAAACAGGATGCTGGAGACCGCCGCTGAACTGATGGCAATTGAATATTGGGCCAGGGAAGTGGAGAGGGAGGTCAGCACACCCAGCGAGATCACGATCCCACCCACCAACAGATTCCCGGCACGGTCGTTGCGGAAGCGCCACAAAATGCCTAGCGTGACCACATAAAAGAGATAGGAGGCTGCGAAAGTGACGTAGCCCAACAACTCGAAATGGTAGTTCAGACGCCCGTCATGCGAGATGCGAATGGCGTTGTAGAGTCGTCCCTGGACGAGAAGGGGTATCATGGCAAGGTAATAAGCCAGGCCAACGAGAATGCTCCCCTTGATCCACTGCCTATGCCACAGCCCTGCGTAATGAGACACCAGCGCGTAGAGAAAGAGGCTGTTGAAACCGATCCCGATGACGATCCCATAGAAATACGGTGTGGGGTCGAGGCCGCCTAGAGGCATTAGGCGTGTCAGAAAGGCACTCACCCCCCAGAAGATCACGGCGATCATGTAAGCGGCCATCAACTGGTTGTCGGCGTTGCGGGGGGCCTGCCATAACACCAAAAACAGCATCGCCAGCGCAACCACCACACTGGTTGCGCTGAACGTCATAGCGATCAGCGAGATCGTTGGAATGCTCATGGCCCTATCGCATCCCGGCAACACCGCGGCTTGGCGCCGCCTCTCTCTGGCGCTCCGATTGCAGCCGCCAGGCTACAACTTTGGGGGCTGGAAGGTAGACATATACAGACGGATGGCGTGCTCGATCCTCCCTTTAGCGGTCCCGGCATCTTCCCAGCCAATAGGCTCGACGCGCGCCCCTTCCAAGTCTTTGTACACTGAGAAGAAGTGAGCTACCTCGGCCAGGAAATGCTGGGGGATATCGCCGATGTCGTGATAATCCGCGTACAGCGGATCTTTATCGGGGACGGCTAGAACCTTATCGTCCGGCGCGTCCCGATCCCTCATACGGAACAAACCAATAGGCCGCACCTCGATGATGCAGCCCGGAAACGTTGGCTCGTTGATCATCACCAGGATGTCCAGCGGGTCGCCATCCTCATAATAGGTGCGGGGAATCAAGCCATAGTCGCCCGGATAGTAGAGTGAGGAGTAAAGCACTCGGTCGAGCTTGATAACCCCTGCCTGCTTGTGGTATTCGTACTTATTGCGACTTCCTTTTGGAATCTCAACAATGGTGTACACCACATCGGGAGCCTGAGGGCCAGGTGGGAGCTCGTGCCACAGGTTCATTATTATGCCCCCCTTCCACGGTTGGGCGATGGTTGTGAGGGTTGGACCGTGCCACGGTTGAGGTTGGTCTGCTGGATGGGATGGGGGGAGGGCTGATCGCCGCTAAGCAGAATCTCAATGCGGGCAATCGCTTCTGGTTCGTAGTAAAACTCGCCGCATACGTCACACAGCCGGGCGTCCACATTCGGCACGATGACGAGGTTTTTCTTGAGCCATCTCGTATAGGTGGCCCTTGTTGAGTGAAGGGTGCCAATATGACATGCTGTGCACTGCATGGATGGTGCTCTCACTGCCTCTCCCTCGGGCTTAAGGTGCGCTCCCATAATCGTAGTGCGGAATCAGACCCCAGGATTGGGGAGGCCAGTAGGAAATCCACGCTTTTCCGATTATGGCCTGGCGATCCAGCATCCCCCAGTTTCGTGAGTCGCTGGAATGGGCACGGTTGTCTCCGAGGACGAAATACTTATCTTCAGGCACGACCCATCGACCTCTCCCATAGCCAACACTCACTTCTGCGGGGATATATGGCTCACGCAGCGGCTGACCATTGATATAGATGGAACCATCTTCAATGACCACCTCTTCGCCTGGTAGGCCGATGATCCGTTTCACATAGTCGTCGGCGGGGTTGTTGGGGAAGTCAAACACGACGATATCGCCGCGCTGGGGTGCGCCGAATCGGTAGGCCAATCGGCTGACGATCAAAAACTGCCCTGTATGGAGATTAGGCTCCATGCTCTGCCCATCCACGACGTAGCGCGCCGTCGCAAAGTTCACCGCTAGCCAAATGACGGCGGCTAACAGGATCGTTTCAATTACTTCACGGACGATGTCCCATACCCTGGAGTGTGCCTCCTGGGGTTCTTCGGTTGGGACTCCCTTATCCTGTGATGCGGTCGGTGCTAGTTGGTCAGGCTGTGAAGTCACGAGTTAGCCTATTCTTGAGTCTTGCATGCATTATATAAGATGCTAACCAGGCACGCCAAGCCTTGACAAACAGGGGGGGCTGGGTAGAATAAGGGGCCAGAGAGCCGAAGTGGCGGAACTGGCAGACGCGCTACGTTCAGGGCGTAGTGACCTTACGGTCGTGTGGGTTCGAATCCCACCTTCGGCATGGTGTTTCCAGTATCGCGGTCGAGCTTGGTACAGGCTCGACCTTTGTCTTCATTGTCATGGCTGCTTCTGCTGAGCCTCCTGCCTCCCCAGACCCGGATGTCACTGCAGGCCGCGTTCCGCGCCTGCGGCCTCTTCCATTGTCTAATCGGCAGATTATCGCTCTTGTCTTCCTGATCGTGGGTTTTCGCCTGCTCATTGACTTTGGCCAACGCATTGTGGAGGGTCAGCAGAAGATTGCACAACAACGCGCCCTCGAAGCTGAGATCAGTGCGCTGAAGGAGGAGCAGCGCGCTCTGGAGGCGGCCAAAGCGTACTATAGCAGTCCCTCTTATATTGAGGCTTGGGCGCACAGTGAGGGTAAGATGGTTCGGGAAGGGGAGCGGCTGGTGATCCCGTTGTACGATGAGCCGCCTCCAGCAGGAGGACCAACGGCAGTCGATGTGCAGGAGGCAGCCCCCATGCCGGTGTGGCAGGTGTGGTGGTCGCTGTTCTTTGACACATCTCCTCCCTTCAACCAACTCCCACGCTCGTAAGGTCTGGCGCCCTGAGGCTGTCCCAATTGCAGGTGGCTTGCGCCAAGGTATACAATCTTATCAGACTTCCCATCCTGTCTGATGCTCAGTGAGGCGTTGTGAAAGCAGAACTCCATACAACGGCAACTGCGGCCTTCGATGCCCTCGACGGGGAATGGGATGCGCTCTTAAATCCTCTTGATACAACCAGCTTCTTCATGACTCTGGCCTGGCAGCGCACCTGGTGGAAGCACCTGGGGCGCGGTGCGCTCTGCTTGGTCACGATCCGTGATGATTCGAACCGGCTCCTGGGTATCGGCCCCTGGTTTATCGAGGAGATGGAAGGGCAACGTGTTGTGCGCACAGTAGGCTGCAAGGAGGTCTCAGATTACCTGAGCGTGATCTTGAAGCCCGGATTTGAGGAAGGGGTCCTGTTAGCGCTGCTGTCGTTTATGCTGTCCAGCGATGCGCCAGCCTGGGACTTCTTCCACCTGTGCAATATCCCGCAGGACTCGGTGGTGTTGACCATTCTGCCACGCTTGGCTCAATCGCGTGGGCTGGTGGTGGAGATCGAACGGGAGGATGTTTGCCCGGTTATCGATCTGCCGGAGACATACGAGCAATATCTGAATCAACTTGACAAGAAGCAGCGCCATGAGCTTCGCCGCAAGCGGCGGCGTGCCGAGGATTATGGGATCAATTGCTATGTTGTTGGCCCGGAGCAGGACCTGGATGAGGAGATCGACGCCTTCCTGACCCTGATGGCGATGAGCACGACCAGCAAGGCTAACTTCCTTAAGGAAGCAGGACACCGAGCGTTTTTCCGCGAGATAGGCCATGTCCTGTTTGACGAGGGTCTGCTGGAGATACTCTTCCTGACCGTCGAAGGCCAGCGGGCGGCGGCAAGCTGGCAGTTTGCTTACCATGATCGGATGATGCTATATAACTCCGGCCTGAATCCATCTGCGTTCGCTGCTCTCAGCCCTGGGATCGTATTGCTCACCTACAGCATCGAGGATGCCATTCGCCGTGGGTTCAAGAAGTATGACTTTTTACAGGGGGATGAGGAATACAAGTATCGTATGGGCGCAACCAGAACGATGGTTCATAATCTGATTCTCCGCCGGAAGTGAGGCGGAGCTACTCTGGAGAAGCTGGATGCGTATTGCGATGCTGAGCGTGCACACCTGCCCTCTAGCGATTCTGGGAGGGAAGAAGACGGGCGGGATGAACGTCTACGTGCGTGAGTTGAGTATTGAGCTGGGCCACAAAGGGATTGAGGTGGATGTCTATACACGTTCTCAGGATCCCAGCGTGCCTTACATCAGCGAGAAGGGATTGGGCTATGGGGCGCGGGTGATTCATATCCCTGCTGGACCAGAGGCACCTCTCCCAACCACTGACATCTACCCCCACTTGCCGGAGTTCGTTGAGAACGTGCTAACCTTCGCCGGGCAGGAGGGACTGTGCTACGATCTGATCCACAGCCACTACTGGCTGTCTGGTTGGGCTGCCGAGCGCCTGCGTGAGGTCTGGGATGTGCCGTTTATCCAGATGTTTCACACCTTGGGCATGATGAAGAACCGGGTCGCCCGGGATCCAAGTCAGTTCGAATCCGAACTGCGGATCGAGGTAGAGCGCCAGATTATGCGAAGTGCTGACCGTCTGGTTGCTGCAACTCCCGCCGAGCGGGTTCAGTTGATGTGGCTGTATGGCGCGGATATGAACAAAATCCGGGTTATTCCACCCGGGGTGGATGTTATGCAGTTCTGTCCCGTGCCCAAAGAGGAGGCGAAGCGCTTCATTGGCCTTCCGCAGAACGATCAATTATTGCTGTACGTGGGCCGCATCGAGCCGCTAAAAGGAGTCGACACCCTATTACGCGCGATTTCTATTCTTCGTCGTGATATGGCATCCCAGTTTGATCGCCTCTGTCTGGCGGTGATCGGGGGGGACATAGGCAATTCTGAGGCTTTGGACGCTGAGGCGCACAGGCTTCAACAGCTTCGAGAGGAACTGGGTTTGACTGAGTTCGTGGCGTTCCTAGGCTCTAAGAGCCAGGAGACGCTTCAGTATTACTATTCGGCGGCTGAGGTGGTTGTGGTACCATCTCGCTATGAGTCGTTTGGCCTTGCAGCCCTGGAAGCGATGGCCTGTGGCACACCCGTCATTGCCTCTGAGGTGGGTGGCTTGGCCTACTTGGTCCAGGATGGCATCACGGGCTTCCATGTGCCCGACCAAGAACCAGAGGAGCTAGCCGAGCAGATCTGCCTGCTGCTGTCTAATGAAGCTCTCCGCCGTGAGATGTCTGATAACGCGGTAAGAGCCGCGCAGCGCTACGCCTGGCCGCTCATCGCCACCCAGATCGAGGCGCTGTACCGTGAGAGCGTCGGCGTAGCTCGCCCGGCGCCCATGCAGCGGAGAGAGTGACCATGTATGGCGAATCCGTCCGTCCAAAGGGTGTTACACTTGATCGGCAGGCCCATGAACTCCGCATTGATTGGGGGGGAGCGCACATCAGCATCTTTCCGCTTGATGTTCTGCGTGAGGCTTGTCCCTGTGTGGTGTGCCGGGGTGGCCATGAGCGGATGGGCCAGGAGCATGACCCAGATGTAATTGAGCTGAAGCCTGCCCGCGCCTATCAAGTGCAGGATGTGCAGATGATCGGCAACTACGCTATCCAGTTCTGGTGGGACGACGGGCACAATTCGGGCATCTACGCCTGGGAGTACCTGTATCGCATCTGCCCTTGCCCAGACTGCCAGGCCAAGCGCAGGAGCCAGCGGTAGCCTCTGCCTCTCTTAAGCGGTGATCAGGCTGACCCGAAGGGCAGCCAGTACGAAGCGTATCGGGTTAGCAACCGACACCTGGTCTGAGCCGGAGAAGATCAGCCCCACTGCCTGGCGTTGTTCATCCACCACCAGCGCCCCGGAATCTCCCCGCTGGGTGAAGGGGGTGATCATGATTTGGTTAGCATAGCGTGCAGTGCGCGAGCCGTACTGCACATCCACGGTTACATCCACCTGGGTGATCAATCCGCTGGTCAGCGCTGTTGAGCGTCCACTCTTATAGACCCTGAGTCCCAGCTTCGGGTCAGCTATTCCCGACGGCGGGCTATCTATGTCCAGGATATTGGGGTCGAGGGAGACCCCGCTGTAGGGTCGGACGAGGGCGGCGTCCACCCGGTTTTCGTATGGGCTACTGCTCACGGATGGCAGAGGCGGCGCGGGAAAGGTGGGCTGGCTCGTGCCCTCTCCTCCCCACAGTTGCAACAGGCGCGCCAGCAGGGCTGCGCAGCCGGCGGGCTGCTGAGTGGCTGGGGGCTGCTCACCGGGGTACTCACTGGATGGCTCGTCGGTAAAGCGCACCCGCTCATAACCGGCGAGTTCCCCGAAGGCGTTTTCCAGGGTGCCGCCATCGCTGGGGCCGGGCTGAAGGATAGGGTCGCCGATCTGGGCACTATTGAGCAACGCCAGCACGTGGTTAGCGCTTAGCAGAAAGCGCTCACTGCCCCGTTGAACAATACAGCCTGCTGTGCCTGCTGTGCCGTCGCGATGCCCAATGGAGACACCGGGTCTCACGGGGCGAACCACCCCCTGGCGATCAATGGCGAGTGGAACAATAGGCCCCGTCTCTACCACATCGGTTGGCACATTATCCACGAGGGGGGGGATCAGATCGCTCAGCGGCAGCACACTGGGGGGTTGTTTGCGCACAACTGATACGACAACGCTGGGGATCCCGGTCTCCTGCCCGCCCTTGATCTTAAACCCAACCCCGCAGGCGAGGACATTTCTCCGCCTCAGGAAATTCCGGGTCACCTGCTCGCGCAGGAAAGCGATGCGTACGAGGTGGTCGAATGGAGCGCTGTAGGGCACAGATGAGGTCTCCCCCGTGTTTGGCCGAAAGACTGTCTGTGAAATGCTTAGTCGTGCGATTAAGTGGCGCTGCGCCATTCCCACTCCCGAATGGCGCTCTGGATCAATGAACGGACCTCTGGGTCAGGAACGTCCTCCACACTGCTGAACCCCTGGCCATCCACGTCGATGCGTACTCCTCCTTCGAGTGTCTGCCGGATGTGAATCTCCCGGTGAGCCATACTTGGCATTTGGGCCAGCTTATCTTGGAGGATCGCTTCGATCTGGTCGGCCATCGAGGTGGGGGTGGGCAGCACCTGCACGACCCTGATCGCAGGTTCGCTTTTTAACTCTGGTTGTGGGGGGGGCGCTGTGGGAGAGCCAGACAATGCCACCTCCTCTCCCGCAAACTGTGCCAGCATTCGCAGCGTCTCAAGCAGCCTCTCGCGGGTTAGCGGATCAGTGACCTCAGCCAGGTTGTGATAGCGTCGCTCGCCGATTTCGATACTCAACATACCGCCTTGTTCGCGCAGCACCCGTAGGACTTCCTGGCTGGGGCGGGTTCTCGGCAGGGGGACCGCGCTTTGTGGCACATCAGCAGGCACACGCTCATCTTCGCCCCCTTGGGGAGAGGGGCTCCACCATAGCCATAGCGCGGCTACGACCAGCACTGCGATCAAGAGCGCCCCTAGAGGCAGCAGAGCTTCCATCATATGTCCTCACTTCTGTGTGCGCTTCGCCGAGCACCAACCTCAGCGCTGACACGACTCACAAAAATGGGTGCCTCGCTGACCAAGCCAGATTTTGCGAATGGCCGCGCCGCAGTTCGGGCAAGGCTCGCCTGCGCGGTCATAGACTCTGAAGCGACTCTGATACCCGCCAGGCGTGCCGTCTGGCTGGCGATACCAGCTTACTGTTGTTCCCCCCAACTGAATTCCAGTTTCCAGAACTTGTCGGATAGCATGATACAGGCGCTCGATCTCGGTTGCCTCTAGTGTATTCACGTTGCGCCGGGGGTCAATCCGAGCGTGCCACAGGGCCTCGTCAGCGTAGATGTTGCCCACTCCAGCGATGAAGCCTTGGTGGAGCAATAAGGACTTGACCATACCCCGCCGCCCGGCTAGCAGAGCGCGGAAGGCTTCCAATGTGAAGGTGTCGGCGAGCGGCTCCGGGCCTAAGTTCCTTGTCACTTCCGCTTCATCAGCTACGAGGTAAACGCGGCCAAACTTGCGGGCATCTGAGAATCGCAGCTCTCGGCCATTGTCAAGGTGGAAAGCCACCCGCACCCAACGGTCATGCTCTGTGTTCTGCCCCGCTGCTGCCACGTACAGACGGCCCGACATCTTGAGATGGATCAGCAGCACATCCCGGCTGAGATCGGACACAATATACTTTCCCCGTCGGCGAAGCCCCACAACTCGTTGGCCTACCAGCCGGTCGGCAAACTCGCTAGGGCTTAGCCCGTGAATCTCTCTGCCCCACAGCACGGTAGCTCCGATGAAAAGTCTCCCTACCAGGTCGCCGTGCAAGCCCCGCACGATGGTTTCCACTTCGGGTAGTTCAGGCATGGGATTCCTGTGACACTATGG
>DAOTYF010000116.1:0-3755 GCA_034434995.1 Anaerolineae bacterium | reverse complement strand
GACTTACCGCGCGGCCCACTACGGCAACTACTCGTCTGGCGGCTACACGCAGGCGCTCTCCTGCAGCGGCAACGGCGACTTCATCGTGGATATCGGCGGCCTGGATAGCGAAGTGCCCGGCATCTATGTCGATCCGGTCAGCGGCGTGCGCGATATCTACCTCCAGGTGCGCGGCCTCGCCGGCGCTTCCGAAAATGGGTTCGAGTTTTGGGCTGGCCCGCCGCGCAGCGCCGACCCGGCCCGCTACACCGTCCCGGCCCAGATCAACGCCCGCCACGTCTACATCCTGGCCTCGCAGATCATTGACCCCCAGGATGGCGTCGATGGCGAGCTGCGCTACCATCAATCGGAGGGCGTGTCCGTGTTTGGCCTGGGCCACCTGCCCATGAACTCCAACACGGGGCTGACCACCGTGGATATCCCGCTGGCCTACTTGGGGCCGGAGTTTTCGGGCCAGCAGCTCACCATCCAGATGTTCGACCCAGACTCCGGCGCGGTCGATCCGATCATCTTCTACTTCGACACGATCCCGATCAGCGACTGGGCGCTGTGCTTCGATGACAACGGCAGTTCTTCCTGGAGCACCTGCCCTGCCCAGGGCTTCGCCCGCGCCGGTGCGGCCAACATCCCCACGGCGAACGGCACCTGGAACAGCTTCGGCTTCGTCCTGCCCTCCGACGCCACCGGCCAGCCGTTCTACGGGGGCCGCCTGATCGCCCGCTACCAGTCTGGCCGCGATGACACCTACGGCTGGAAGATCGAGCTGGAGAGCCGCCCCTACCTGGTGCACTGAGCCAGCCCCTCTCCCCGCCAACTCCGCGGGGGTGCGCCCTCTGGGCCGCCCCCGCGGTCTGTCTCCCAGGCAAAGAGAGCGCCCCGGAAATGCCATCCCGCTGATGGGCGGGGAGTCTCCCTGGTCACGGGTCGGCCAGCAGCCTGGCTATTTTTTCGCAGATTCGCAGGGAGGAACACCGCATGACATACCCCCGTCCGACCGGCATGGCAGCCTTCGCCGTAGTCTGGTTCGGGCAGCTCGTCTCGCTGACTGGCACAGCGATGGCCCAGTTCGCGCTGACCATCTGGGCATGGCAGGTCAGTGGGCAGGCGACGGCGCTGGCGCTGGTCGGGTTCTTCAACTTCGCGCCCACGGTCATCTTCAGCCCCATCGCCGGGGCGCTGGTGGATCGCTGGAACCGCAAGCTGGTGATGATGTTGAGCGACATGGCCTCCGGGCTGGTGACCATCGCCGTGTTGATCCTGTATGCGCTGGGCCGCCTGGAGATCGGGCACCTGTACGTCGGCGGGGCGATCACCGGCACATTCCAGTCGTTCCAGTTCCCGGCCTACTCGGCGGCGATCAGCGTGATGATCCCCAAGGAGCACTACGCCCGCGCCAACGGGATGCTCGAACTGGCTTACTCTGCGTCGGGCATCGGCGCGCCGATCCTGGCGGGGGCGCTGCTGCCAGTGATCGACCTTTCTGGCATCTTTGCCATTGACATCGTGGCGCTGCTGATCGCGCTGGGCGCGCTGCTGATCGTGCACGTGCCACAGCCGCCGGTCAGCGAGGAAGGGCGCGCCGGTCAGGGCAGCCTGCTGCGGGAATCGATCTACGGGTTCGAGTACATCTGGCAGCGACCCAGCCTGCTGGGGCTGCAGCTTGTCTTCCTAGCCGGGAACCTGATCGGTTCGGTGGGCTGGGTGCTGCTGGCGCCGATGGTGCTGGCGCGGACGGGCGATAACAGCCTGGCGCTGGGCACAGTGGAGTCGGTGCTGGGCATCGGCGGGGTGGTCGGCGGGCTGGTGATGAGCGCCTGGGGCGGCCCGCGACGGCGCGTGCACGGCGTGCTGCTCGGTCACGCCCTGATCGGCCTGCTGGGCACGACGGTCATCGGATTGGGGCGCGGCGTGCCGGTGTGGGCGGCAGGGGCCTTTCTGATGATGTTCTTCATCCCGATCATCAACGGTTCTAACCAGGCGATCTGGCAGTCGAAGGTTCCGCCGGATGTGCAGGGGCGGGTGTTCTCGGTGCGGCGGCTGATCGCCCAGATCAGCGCCCCGCTGGCGATGGTGGTGGCCGGGCCGCTGGCCGACTTCGTGTTTGAGCCTGCCATGATGCCCGGCGGCACGCTGGCAACCTCGTTCGGCTGGCTAGTGGGAACCGGGCGCGGGGCGGGGATGTCGCTGCTGTTCGTCGTCACCGGGCTGATGTCGCTGGCGGTCGGGCTAGTTCCGTATCTGATCCCGCCCATCTGGAATGTGGAGACGCTCCTGCCCGATCACGCCGCCGCGCCGGAGGGGGCGCAGTCGACGACAGGCTAGCAGCCGGAGGCCGGATGAGCGTGCCCGCCGTCGATCACAGAGGCCACCCGCTGAGGGGTGGCCTCTGCCCGCTTGCGCGGCTACTTGATCTGGACGACCCCGCCTTCGGCCTCCAGGGCCGCTTTAGCCTCGGCGGCGCGTTCCTTGGAAACCGCCGATAGCACAACGCTGGGCGCAGCCTCGACCAGCTCCTTGGCCTCCGAAAGACCCAGGTTGGTGAGGGCACGCACGGCCTTGATCACCTGGATCTTCTTGGGGCCGATCTCCGCCAGGATCACGTCGAACTCGGTCTGCTCCTCCACGGCCTCGGCGGCGGGGGCGGTCGCTGCGCCGCCCCCTGCCATGGCGGGCATCATCGCCCCCATCGCCACCGGCGCAGCGGCGGTCACGCCCCATTTCTCTTCCAGCATCTTCTTCAGTTCGGCGGCCTCCAACAGGGTCAGCCCGCTCAACTGATCGGCCAGCTTCTCAAGATCAGCCATGATGTTCGTTTATCCTCCTCCACACGTCGGTGTGTTTCAAGATCAGGTTCATAGTGGTTAGTGGTTGGCTCCTTCGGGAAATGCCCACCTGATTTCCCGGGCCGCGCCAAGAACTAACCGCTCGGTGGCCGTTAGGCGGCTGCCTCGCCGCTCTGCTGCTCGACGTAAGCGTGCAGCACGTTGACCACCTGGCCCACGCCCGCCTGGATTACCCCAACCAGGCTGGCCGCTGGCGCTTCGAGCAGGCCCAGAAGCTGGGCGCGCAACACCTCCAGCGGCGGCAGGTCGGCCAGGGCTTCGATCTGCTCCGGCGTCATGATCTGGTTGTCCATCATGCCGCCCCAGATGCGCACCAACTCCGACTCCCTGGCATAACCGCGCAGCGCCTTGGCAACGGATGGCACGTCCTCTAAGCAGAAGCTCACGCCCAGCGGCACGCCCGCCAACCCATCGGGGATCGCCATGCCCGCCTGCTGAAGGGCGACCTTCAACAGGGTCAGTTTGGCGACGTGGTACGCGCCATTGGCATCGCGCACGACCCCGCGCAGCCGCGCCTGCTCCTTGTTGGACAGGCCACGAAACTCGGTGAAGATGAGGCCCTGGCTGCGCGATAGCAGATCGGCGTATTCGGCCACGAGTTCAGCCTTGCGTTCTTTGGATAGCGCCAATCAGAACCACCTCCTCTGCGGGCCGCAGCCACCGGGCACAACGAAACGGGCCTTCGCCCCTGTGGAGAAGGCCCGACTCACCCCCGCATGACCTCGCACGGAGCGAGGGATGAGGATGGCGTGCGCTTCGCCTCGGCAGGACGTTTCAGATCGGGCCGCGCCCGATGCGCCGGCGGTCTACGGCGAGATTCACGAAGCTATTCAGACTGTCCGACACCGCCCGGCGGAGCCAGGATGCCCCGTCAGGCGAGCCATGCTCTTATTATACCCCGGACTCCCGATC
>DAOTYF010000115.1:0-16889 GCA_034434995.1 Anaerolineae bacterium | reverse complement strand
GGTGATCGGCACGCCCACTCTCACCCCCTTCGGCGCAACGGCGGCTCCGATGCCCAGCCCCACCCCCAGCGCCTCTGCCACCCTGACACCCTGCTACGAGACAGAGGGGCAGGTCATTGAGAGATCATTCTCCAGCCGCATGGCCGCTCATGAGGTGCGCTACCGAGTCTACCTCCCGCCGTGCTATGCGCTCACCGACCGTCGCTACCCGTACGTGATCATGCTGCATGGTCTGGGCTACGGCATGGACGATGGACAGTGGGTGCGGCTGGGTCTGACGGAGGCTGCTGACCTCGGCTACACACGCGGCTCGCTGCCGCCGATGATCATCGTCATGCCCAACGGGAACGACGCCTTCTACGCCGACGACGCTGGCCCCTTCCCGGAGATGATCGTTGAGGAGCTGATCCCGCTGGTGGAAGCCAGCTTCTGTTCGTGGAACGACCCATCCAAGCGGGCAATTGGTGGCCTATCGCGGGGGGGATTCTGGGCCTACTGGATCGCCTTCCGCTACCCGGAGCTGTTCAGCCGGGTGGGCGGGCACAGCGGCTACTTCTATGACGCCTACACCCCCACCGATAAGAATCCCAACAACCTGGTTGATACGGCACAGGGGATCGAGCACCTGGCCATGTACCTCGATCACGGAGCGCAGGATCACGATGTGGATGAGCGCGTGCAGGATTTCGCCGAGCGGCTACGGCGGCGTGGGATCGAGCCGGATTATGTAGTCAACCCGGTCGGGCAGCACGTTGAGGATTACTGGGCAGCCCACACAGCAGACTACTTGGCCTTCTACGCTGCCGACTGGCCCCGCGATATCGCGACCTACCCAAGCTGTCACGACCCCAGCCTGTAGTCTTCTCGACAGGGGTATAATTCCGAAAGAGACCAGCTCAGAGGTGCTCCCACATCCCCTCCCCCCAGGTGGCGCATGACCCAGCGATTATACTACGACGACTCCTATACGTTGGATTTCACCGCCCGCGTTGTCGGGCGGACGACGGTCAACGGCCATCCGACCCTCATTCTCGACCGGACGTACTTCTACCCAACCGGCGGTGGTCAGCCCAACGACCTCGGCACGCTGGGCGGTGCGCAGGTGATGGATGTGGCCATCCGCGATGAGGACGGCGCGATCTTGCATATCCTGGCAACGGAGGTAAGCCAGGATGAGGTCGAGGGCCACATTGACCGGGCGCGCCGCTTTGACCACATGCAGCACCACACCGGCCAGCACATCTTGACCCAAGCGTGGGTGGAGGTCGCCGGGGCCAACACGGTGGGCTTCCATCTGAGTTCCAACAGCGTCACCATCGACCTCGATAGACCACCGGTTTCGCCCCAAGTGGTGGAAGAGGTCGAGGCCCTCGCCAACTGGATCGTCGTCGAGAACCGCCCGGTCACCGCCCGCATCCTCACCGAAGGGGAGGCTCGCCAGCTTGGTGCCCGCATCCGGCGCATCCCTGGTCACCTAGCAACAGATGGCCTGCGCGTGGTCGAAGTGGCTGATTTCGATCTGACCGCCTGTGGCGGGACCCACGTCGCCCGCACTGGCGAGATCGGGATGATCAAGATCATCAAGCTGGATCGGCACAGAGAGGGCAGCCGCGTGGAGTTCGTGTGCGGTGGGCGCGCCCTGCGCGACTACCAGGCCAAGAACGCCATCCTGCAGGCCCTCGCCGCCGAGCTGACGGTGGGCTTTTGGGAGGTCGATCAGGCTGTGGCGCGGCTCAAAGCCCAGCTTCAGGAGGCCCAGTCCGGGTTGAAGCGAACCAGCACCGCCCTACTTGAAGCGGAAGCGTCGGCGCTGCTGGCCGCTGCGCCGGAGGGAGGAGGAGGTCGGATCGTGGCCCGCGCCTTCGAGGGACGCACCCCCGCTGACCTGCGCGCCCTGGCAGGCCGGTTGACCCAGCAGGCAGGGGTCGTGGCACTGCTGGGCACAGCGGGGGACAAGGCCCAACTGATCTTTGCCCGCAGTGCCGACCTGTCGCACGACATGGCAACGGCCCTCCAGCGCGCGTTGGAGGTCCTGGGCAGCGACCGGGGTGGCGGCAGGCCGGAGTTCGCCCAGGGAGGAGGCGTGTCTGCATCGGTGCAGCAGGTGGAGCAGGCGCTCCAAGAGGCGCAGCGGGCGATCCTGGCTGGTGAAGCTGTGCTAAGCTCCCATGACGGCTGATAGCGATGGACGAGATCGCCCCCAACGTGTTCGTCGAGACGGGATACGCTCTGGTCACCGTTGGGGCTGTGCTGACTGACTGGGGTTGGGTGTGCATCGACACCCCGCCGTACCCTCGTGACGCCAGGGCATGGCGGGATGCCCTGCGCGAGGTGAGCGGTAAGCCGGTGCGCTATGTGATCAACACCGATTGCCACCGGGACCGCATTCTGGGCAACGCCTGGTTCGAAGCCCCGGTCGTGGCTCACGAAGCCTCGGCGCGCCAGATGCACGCCCTCAAGGCCGCCTTTATCTCCCAGGCAGCGGATGAACTCAGCACCAACGACAACGAATTGGTTGAGATCGCCAGCCTGCCCTTTGTCCCGCCGCAGGTTTCGTTCAGCAACTCGATGTCTCTCTATTGCGGCGGGCGAGAGATTGCGTTGCTGCACAGGCCGGGCGCGTGCTTTGGCACGACCTGGGTGATTCTCGGCGCCGAGAAAGTCCTGTTCGCTGGCGATTCCGTCATTCTTGACCAGCACCCCATCATCTCGGAGGGAGCCACTCAAGCCTGGCTGGAAAGCCTGTCCGAGTTGCGCCGCGACCATTACACAGGCTGGAAGGTCGTGCCGGGGCGCGGCGCGCCGCTTGATCCTCCGGCTACTGAACCCCTCTTCGAGTACCTCCGTGTGGCGCGACGCCGAGTCGGCGATCTTCGCCGGGCAGGTCGTCCGCGTTCCGAGGTAGGCAACCTGGTAGCCGAGCTGTTGCCCTACTTCCCTTATCCAGCGCGCCAGCGCGATGAGGTTCAGCGCCGCATCCGGGCCAGCTTAGAGATCATCTACGATGAAGTCCGTAGCCGCGAAGACGGCGACGCCGAAGAGCCGGAATAACCCCTGCCCACCAGCCGCCTGCGCTACTGACAAGCTGCCGATTGCCCCTCCTTGCCGATCTCAGGTACAATGCTCCTGCGTCACAGCCATCATCTGACAGGCCATGCTATAGGACTGCTGGAGCCATCAAAAGATCGCGGCCATGACTGAACTTGAGGCGTTAGTCGGTCACCTGTTTGTCGTGGGTGGTCGTTCGATCAGCGCGGCGTCGCCGGGGGCGATTGCTATGCCACCGCCGCGCCGCCACGTGCGGGGCCGCAGTGCGGATACCTTCTTCGGGCTGGTGGGCCTTGGGACAGGGCAGCGCGAATCAGCGGCAGTCTACGAAGAGTCGATCCGCAGCGTGGCAGAGAGCTACTTCAACACCGCCGGAACCGTGACATCCGCGCTGCGCGAAGCGATCAGCCGCTTGAACACCGCACTGCGGCATAAGAATGCCAGTCGAGAGGCGCCCCTCGCGGTCGGGCTGGCCTGCGCCGTCCTACGAGAGGATAAGCTGTACATTGCGGTGGTTGGCCCAGCGCGCTGCTTTCTGATCGGCGAGGAGTTTGTCGAGCGGCTGCCCGACGATGAAGAGACAGGCGCAGGAATGCCAGCCCTAGGAACGGACGACACCCCAGAGGTGCGCTTCTACAGCCGCGAGGTGCGGGCTGGGGACTTCCTGATTCTGGCTGATGCGTCGCTCAACCACCTCCGCAACCTGACGTTGAAGCACGCTGTCGAAAACGGCCAGGTAGATAGCGCGGTTCTGAATTTGCGGAGCGTCGCGGGGGACTTTGCCGCTGCTGAGGTTATCAAGCTGGTCACACCGTTGGCTGAAGGCCAAACCGATCCGGTCCCTCCGCCCCGCCGTCTTGCTGTTCCCCCCTTGCCCGACCTAACCGCCAGCCGCGAAACCGCGCCAGCCACTGCCCTGCCTGGGGCCGCTCCGACCGTCGTGCCGCCGCCCAGCGCCGCCGATGAAGCGCCGGTGGCGAAACCCCCTTCGCCGCTCCAGCAGCTTAGCCGCGATGCGGCGATGACCCTTGCACGGGCGGCAGGCGGAACGCGCACCCTGGTGGAGCGGATGATGCCCGACCGGGAGATGGACAACCCGCTGGCGCAGCGCTTCAACCTCTCGATCACGATGCAGATCGGCGTCGCCGTGGCTATCGCTGTGATCGTCGCCCTGCTCACCACGGCGGTATACCGGTTTCGCGGCGCAACCTCGCAGTATGCTCAGCTCGTGCGGGAAGCGCAGGCGGAGATCGAGCTGGCCCGCGCAGCCGGGGATAACCAGGCCGAGGCGCGGCCCCATTGGGAAACGGCAGTCTTTTTGCTTGATCAGGCGGCTGGAATCCGCAGCCCTAGCGCCGAGATCTGGAACCTGCGCAACGATGCGCTGGCCGTGCTGGACTCCTACGATCACGTGACCCGCGTCGCGCCCGTGCTGCTCCGCGAGTACGCCCCAGGGGCGTATCTGCATGGACCGGTGGTGCAGGGGATCAACATTTACCTGATAGACACCATTGAGGACATCCTGTACCGCGAAGACATCGATGAGAGTGGCACCCGTCTCCTCAACCGCGAGCCGCAGATCATCACCCGGCGTGGTGAGGTCATCGGCGGCCAAGTGATCGGGGGGCTGATTGACCTGACCTGGATGGTAGAAGGGGGTGTGCCGCAGCGCAACGTGCTGGCTGTCCTCTCGCGCGATGTCAGCGGTAGTGGCTTGCTGATCACCTACTCGCCAAGCTGGGATGTCACAGCAACCGTGCTGCCCAGCTCGCAGGCGTGGGTTGAGCCGCGCGCCATTGCCATTTACCAGCGCGACCTGTACATCCTGGATAGCGGAGCCAACGAAATCTGGCGCTACCCGGCCAGCGGTGATGCGTATGCCAGCGACCCGCAGCGCTATTTTACTGACGTTGAACCGCAGTTGGGCGACGCGATTGATATGGAGATCGATACGAACGGCAACGTCTATGTTCTCCACACCAGCGGCCAGATCAGCAAATACTTCTTCGGACGACCCCAGAGCTTTGCCTTCGAGGGACTGCCGCAGCCTATCGCCCGGCCCACTTCCCTGTTTCTTAATCTCAGCCCCTTCAACCGCGCCTTTTTCATCGCCGATCCGGGCGGCGGGCGGCTGTACACAACGGCACTGACGGGAGCTTTTCTGAGGAATTACAAGGACACCGAGGACGAAGTCTTCGAGGCGCTCTCTGGGGTGTACAATGTCGATCAGCCGCCCAATGTCTACGTGACGGCGGGCAACCGGCTGTATACCTTTCCGCGCCCCTAACAGGGCGCTATAATCCTGCCTGGCTTTGCACATTCCGAGAGAACCCACATGGGCTTCCGAGACCCCCATCACGTCCGCCGACCGTCACATTTTGACTTGCCTCCCTGGGCCACCATGCTGCTGACCGTGCTGTTCATCGGCGCGGTGCTGGCATTAGGCTATTTCACGTTCAATCAGGTCAGGGGCTTTGTAGCCGGAGCGCCATGGGGATCGGGCGAGCCAGCAGGCCCACAACTGGGCGTGGAAGGCGGCGGGGGGGCGCCAGATAGCCAGAACCCCGATGTCGCTGAGTGGACCGAGGGGCGCATTACGCTGTTGCTGCTGGGCATCGATGAACGGGAGCTTGAAACCGGCCCCTGGCGCACCGATACCATGATCCTGTTAACAATGGACCCGGCCACCCGTACGGCAGGGATGCTCTCCCTGCCGCGCGATCTATGGGTCGAAATCCCTGACTATAACGGCCTGTACGACCGGATCAACACCGCTCACTTTCGCGGCGATGCCGACAACTATCCCGGCGGCGGTGGCCCCGCTCTGGCGATGAAGACGGTCCAGTATAACTTCGGCGTGCCGGTGAATTATTACGCCTCCGTCAATTTCTACGCCTTCGTCCAGATCATTGACCGCCTGGGTTGTGTGCCGATCCATGTGCCGGAGACGATTGACGACCCCGATTACCCTGCTCCTGAAGGTTTCGGCTACGATCCGTTCCATATTGACGCAGGGGATTACTGTTTGGGTGGCGAGACGCTACTCAAATATGCCCGTACCCGCGCCACCTTCGGCAGCGACTTTGACCGCGCTGACCGGCAGCAGCAGGTGATTCTGGCGATCCGCGACCATGTGCTCAGCACCGGCCAGCTCCCAACTCTGATCTCGCAAGCGCCGGAGATTTACAGTGATGTGCAATCCGGCGTCAACACGAACCTCTCGCTTGAACAGATCGTCGCGCTGGCGCAACTTGCCACCGACATCCCCGACGAGAACATCTGCCGGGCGGTGATCAGCAGCGACTACGTTGAGGAACTGGTGACAATGGACGATGGCAGCCAGGTGATCATCTGGGATCGACAGGAAGTGCGCCAGTTGATCGCGGATATGTTCGGTACGCCCGTGCGCTGCGGCCAGCCCTCGCAGACGGAACCGGACCTAGCCGCCCAGGCGCAGGCCGAGCGGGCTGCCATCAGCATCCTGAATGGCACCAACCAGGAGGGGCTGGCTACGGAGACGAGCAATCGGCTGACGGCTGCCGGGCTTAGCGTGACAGGGGTCGGCAATGCCGACCGCTTCGACTACCCGCAGACGATCATCTACAATTACACCGGCCAAGATGCCACAGCCCGCTACATCGCGCAGATACTTGGCGTGCCAGAGACAGCGATTGTCACCGCTGAGCCGACCACCCCGCTATACGACATCCAGGTCATCCTCGGCAGCGATTACCTGAACCAGTAGGGGCGGGGACTCCTCCCATCGGGCCCGCCCGCTCAGGTGATGAACTCGCGGGCCTGTGCGTGCCGCTGCCAAGCTCCGCTTTCCAGAATCTCTTGAATGGCTGCCACCGCCAGCCGCACCTCATCATCGGTGTTGTAAAAATGCGGCGAGATGCGGATTCCCCCGCCTGGGCGGTAGTCGATCAGGATGTTGCGGGCGAGCAGCTCGCGGGAGACTTCGTAGGCGTGCGGGGGGTTGAGCGTGACCGTGCCGCCGCGCCGGTCCGGATCGCGTGGGGTGCGCACCTCAAACCCCGCCGCTTCAGCCAGAGAGATCAGCAACGCCGTCTGCCGCATGGACTTGCGGCGGATGTTTTCCACCCCCACCTCGCCGATGATGTCGATACCCGGCTGGACCGCGTACAGGTTGGGGACGGATGGCGTGCCATTCAGGAACCGGAAGGCATCATCCCGGAACTCGATGTCGGCCACTTCAAAGTCGAAAGGACGCCGGTGGGCCATCCAGCCGGTGAAGCGCGGCTGGAATGAGGTGAGGTGATCGGGGCGTGCGTAGAGGAAACACCCCCCTGGCCCGCCGCACATCCACTTGAGCACGCCACTGAGGTAGAAATCCACATCGAGCGCCTGAACGTCCGTCGGGACGATGCCGGTGGCATGGAAGCCACTCACAATGACCACCGCGCCGACCTGGTGCGCGCGCTCGATGATCGGCTGCACATCGAGGATAAAGGCGCTGCGGAACAGCACATGGCTGACGTGCACCATCAGTGTGCGCTCATCAATCGCCTCGACGATCCGCGCCGCATCCACCGTGATGCCGTCCTCACAGGGGATCATGTGCAATTCCATCTGAGGGGGGAGCATCCGGCGCAGCATGTAGTATTCGGAGGGGAAGATGCCCCCTTCGATGATCACCCTGTTGCGCGGGCCATCGTAGTCAAAAGCGGTGAGCAGAATGCCGTGTGCGGTGGAGATATTGGGGTGCATCGAGACCGTATTAGGCGGCGCTCCGATGATCGCGGCGATCTTGTTGCCCACCTGGACATTGAGGTCCCACCAACCCTCTCCCCACGCACGAACGCCGCGCGTTGCCCACATATCCGCGTAGGCGCGGAGGCTGTCATAAACCCGACGAGGCATTGCGCCGAGAGAGTTATTGATCAGATAGGTGGTTTCCTGAAGGATGGGAAATTCGTCGCGCCATTTCAGAAGAGGGTCAGGAGAATCCATCAGCGGTCACTCCAGACGGAGGAGGTTAGCACTCGTGATCCGAATTATAACATCGCCTAGCGTACTCCGTTCATTCAGGCAGGCACATCCTGCCTGAATGAACGGGACACTTTCCACCCCAGCCAGATACCCTGGCGCTTATGATCCCAGCCGTGCGATCTCCTCTTCGATCACGCTCTCATCCAGCTTCTTAAACAGCGCCACCGGCTCACGGAGCCTCTGGTCGACTGGCAGACGCGACGGCTCCCAACGGCCTATCGCCTGTGAAGCATCGTAAATCAGTGCCTCGTGCGAGCGCGTCTGCTCAGCATAGGTCTCGATCCGTAGCTCGCCGAATAGCTGCCCTTCAAAGCCCAGCATCTGGTGAAGCTGCTGAGCTGTGAAGGGCAGGAATGGCGCAAGCAGGGTCTTGAGGTGGGTGATCGCCTGCAGGGCCGTATAGACCGTCGTGGCAGCGGCCTGCCGGTCCTGCTCGATGACGCCGAACCAGGGTGCGCCATCGAGATAGACGTTGACCTCACGGGCCAGCGCCATCGCTTCTCCCAGTGCGCGGCGCAGCTTGACCTCCGCCAGCAGCTCGCCGACCGTCTCAAAGCCGCGCTCAATCCTTGCCAGCAGCTCCCGATCCGCTGGGCGGAGCGCACCGGGATCGGGCACAAGGCCGTCCCAATGTTTGTAGGCGAACTTCAGCACGCGGTTAACCAGGTTGCCCCACCATGCGACCAGTTCATTGTTGTTGCGGGCAACGAAGTCCTCCCAGGTGAAATCGCTGTCGCTGGTCTCTGGCAGCACACTGGCAACGCAGTAGCGGATCGCATCTGGGTCGTAGCGTTCCAGGATGTCCGGCAACCAGATCGCCCAGTTGCGGCTCTTGGAAAACTTCGATCCCTGAACGTTGAGGAATTCGTTGGCCGGGACATCGTAGGGCAATGTCAGTGGCTGGTTCGGATCGTCCGAATACAACCCGGCTACACCCAACAGCTCGGCCTGCCAGATCACGGTATGAAAGGGGATGTTGTCCTTGCCAATGAAACAGTAGATGCGGGCGTTCGGGTTATACCACCAGTCGCGCCACGCCTCCGGCTGCCCGCTCACCTTGGCCCATTCCACCGAGGCAGTGAAGTAGCCCATAACCGCCTCGAACCACACGTAGAGCTTCTTGTCCTCATCCCAGCCTTCCAGCGGAACCGGGATGCCCCAGTCAATATCGCGGGTGATCGGGCGGCCCCGCAGCTCACCGATCATCTTGCGGGCGAAGTGGATCACGTTGGGCCGCCAGTAATCCTTATCGCTCAAGTAGCGATGCAGCTCATCCCGGAACCTGGCAAGGTCGAGGAAGTAGTGTTGGGTCTCCCGCACCACCGGGACCGTCCCGGTCAGCTTGCTCTTTGGGTCGATCAGTTCCAGCGCATCCAGCAGCCCGCCGTGATTGTCGCACTGGTCGCCGCGCGCGGCAGTGTAGCCGCACACCGGGCAGGTTCCCTCCACCAGCCGGTCGGGCAAGAAGCGCCCCGCCCGCTCGTCGTACAGAACCTGCTGCGTATCAAGGTACAACGCGCCCCGCTCCAACAAGCGGAGGAAGAAGTCCTGGGCAATGCGGTGGTGGTTTTCCGTGTCGGTGTGGGTGAACAGATCGTAGCTGATCCCTAACCGCTGCTGCGTTTCTAGGAAGCGGCGGTGATATTTCTCGAACACCTCGCGTGGGCTGCTGCCCTCCTTATCGGCAGTCACTAGAATCGGCGTGCCATGCGAATCCGATCCAGAGACCATCAGCACGCGGTTGCCCTTCAGGCGATGGTAACGAGCGAAGATATCAGCGGGCAGATAAGCTCCGGCCAGATGGCCCACATGCAGATCGCCATTCGCGTAGGGCCAGGCGACGGAGACATGGATGGTTTCGGTCATGGTTCTTCTCTCCTCGTGCGGTGCGAATTGTACTGGCCTCAGCCCAAACAACAAACAGCCGCCAGCGGAACTGGCGGCTGCCGGAGCCTGTGTGCCGTGAGTCGCCGGGCAGCGCTATGCCACGCCTGCGCGACCGCCGCCGCGGGGGGTTCCGCGCCCCCGCCGCCACGGCACGCCCGGCATGACCATGGCGCTGTCTGCCAGCCTCAGCGCCCGTTGCAGCGGATCCATGCAGTGCATCGCAGTCAGCCTCATGTGCAGAAGATTATAGCATGACCCGTCTAGGGAGGGGATGATAGCGCCCGTTCCTGGCCGAGCGATGGGTGGGGGAGAAGCACTGCCGGGTTCAACCCGAGCTATAATCATCCAGCCGGGCTGCCAGCGCGCCCTTCTCAAATCCAAACAGGCCGCGTGGTGAAATGGTCGATGGTGCTTGAGTGGCACAAGGTGAGGTGATGAATACAAGCAACCTTGTCGTTCTGATCATCATTTTGACAGCGCTGATATGGCTGATCCAGCGCACGGAGCGCCGACGGATCTGGGTCGCCTTATTGTTTCTGTTGCCCGGCGGCTATCTGATCTACCGGTGGGCGATCTACCGGGCAGAGACGCACACTGCGCTGGCAGCGCTGGGGATCGCAGCCGCGCTGAACCTGCTGTACTGGTTCGTATACGGGCGCAGACATCCCCCTGGTTCCAGCGACTCGATTCGCGTGATTGGGATGGAAGAGTGATCCCCCATCCCCTGGCTCCACCCTGCTAGCATCTGCCCTGCTAGCATCTGCGGAGAAGGGGAAGCCAGGGGATAGGACTAGGTCCTAGCGTCGGTAGGCAGGGGTGTAGAATGGCCTCTTCACCACCCTGGCCCGGCGGGGCTTGCCGTGAATCTGCACCTCCACTTCGGTGTCCAGCGCAGCAAGCTCAGCGGGCAGGAGGGCCATCGCGCAGTAGGCTTCGACCGTTGGAGCCAGCATTCCGGTTGTCACCCAGCCCACTTCCGCCCCATCCTTGAATACCGGGTAGTGCTCGCGGGGAACGCCCTTATCAACCATTTCCAGACAGACCAGCCGCCGCGCCGGGGCTTCGAGCCGCTGTTTGAGCAGCGCATCCCGCCCCAGGAAGTCGCCCTTGCCGGTCTTGACGGCGAAGCCCAGCCCCGCCTCAATGGGGGTGATGGTCGGCGAAAGCTCATGGCCATACAATGGCAGACACGGCTCGAAGCGGAGCGAGTCACGGGCGGCCAAGCCGATTGGCCTGACCCCCTGACCCCTGCCCGCATCGAGGATGGCATTCCACATCGTCACAGCCTCGTGGGCGGGGAAGAATAACTCGTAGCCGTACTCCCCGGTGTAGCCTGTGCTGCCGATCAGGGTCTCGATCCCCGCCACCTTTGCCCGCGTGGAGAAGTGGAAGGCGACCTTGCTCAAGTCAACATCGGTGATAGTTTGCAGCACCTCCTGTGCTGCTGGCCCCTGGAAGGCCAGCATGTAGGTCTGCTCCGAAACGTCGGTGATCGTCACATCGAACCCCGGCTGGTGCGCCTTGAGCCACTTCACGTCCTTGTCCAGGTTCGAAGCGTTGACCACCACCCACCAGTATTCGGGTAGCCGGTAGATGAAGATGTCGTCCACTGTGCCCCCATCGGCGTAGCACAGCAACGAATAGTGGGCCTCCCACTCCTTTAGCTCGTCAATATCGCTCGTGACCACATATTGCAGGAAGTCGAAGGCTTCCGGCCCCTCGACGATCACCTGGCCCATGTGGTCAATATCAAACAGACCCGCTCGGGTACGGACGGTCTGGTGCTCCTCCAGAGGGCCGGTGTACTGCACCGGCATCTCGTAGCCAGCGAAGGGAACCATCCGCGCGCCAAGCTGGACGTGCGTGTTATAGAGTGGTGTGCGTTTCACAGTAACTCCTTGGTTGAAAGCCTTCGGTGCTTCTATTGTACACCGGATCGCGGGGTGGCCGGTTATTGACCCAGCAAGGGCGCCCCGCCATGCAGCCGCGACGCCCGGTGGAGATGCACAATGCACAAGGGGCGGGCGTTTGCTAACCTCTGGCGATCCGTGTAAGCTGAGGACGGACCTTCTCGCCTTCGGAGGAGCTTATGGCCATCTACCAGATACTTTATTGGAAGGAGTTCCCCTCGCAGGTGATGGCACGGGATGACAAGACTGTGGTCAAAAGGATGCTATCCGACCGCTTCCAGCAGGCCATCGACGCCGCTGCCATGAACGAGGGCAGCACCGATATGGATGCCTACGTCGATGGCTATGTGTGGGGGCCGGAGCAGACTCGAGACGGCACGCCCGACGAGGTGCTGAGCGCCGTCCTGGCTGAGCTTGAGGCCGAATACCCGCCCGCGCGCCTGGCGGAGATGATCCGCTCGCGGTCATGATGCCCCATTTTCGCCAGAAGCCTCTATAATCTGGGCATGCGATCCTGCCTGCCGCAACCCCAGGTTGGTACGCTGCCTGCAGACATGCTGAAGTGCTGAATTGCTGAAATGCTGACCCGCTGAAGTGCTGACTTACTGAAATGCTGACCTGCTGAAGTGCTATCCGCTGGAGGCTTCCCCGTGAGCGTCGCACAACTCTTTAAGACAATGGAATACGGCCCCGCGCCCGAATCGCCCGACGCGGCCAACGCCTGGCTCGATGAACATGGACGCCAGTTCGACCTGTTCATCGATAATCAGTGGGTCCAACCCAGCACGGGTGAGTACGTTGAGAACCTCAACCCGGCTACGGGCAAACCCCTGGCAAAAACCGCCCAGGCCGGCCAGCCCGACGTGGACGCGGCAGTAGCGGCGGCCCGCGCTGCGTTCAGTTCCTGGAGCCAGGCCCCTGGTCATGTTCGGGCACGCTACCTGTACGCCATCGCCCGCCACCTACAGAAGCACCATCGTCTGCTGGCCGTCGTCGAGACGCTGGACAACGGCAAGCCGATCCGCGAGTCGCGGGATATCGACGTGCCGCTGGCGTTCCGCCATTTCTACTACTATGCGGGGTGGGCACAACTGGCCGAAACCGAGCTGCGCGACTATCAGCCTGTGGGGGTGGTCGGACAGATCACGCCCTGGAATTTTCCGCTGCTGATGCTGGCCTGGAAGATCGCCCCGGCGATTGCGATGGGCAATACAGTGGTGCTCAAGCCTGCTTCGTACACGCGGCTGAGCGCGTTGCTGTTCGCGCAGATCGTGGCCGAGGCGGGGCTGCCACCCGGTGTGGTCAACATCGTCACTGGCAGCAGCAAGGCAGGCACGATGATCGTCGAGCACCCCGACGTAGACAAGATCGCCTTCACCGGCTCGACCGACGTGGGGCGCATCCTGCGGCGCGCTACGGCTGGCTCCGGCAAGCGCCTGTCGCTGGAACTGGGCGGCAAATCGCCGTTCATTGTGTTCGACGATGCCGACCTAGATTCAGCGGTCGAGGGCGTAGTGGACGCGATCTGGTTCAACCAGGGGCAGGTGTGTTGCGCCGGTTCGCGGCTGCTGGTGCAGGAGAGCATCGCCGAGCGGTTCCTGAGCAAGCTCAAGGCCCGGATGAACCACCTGCGGGTCGGCGATCCCCTGGATAAAGCGATAGACATCGGGGCCATTGTTGACCAGACCCAGTGGGAGACCATCGATTCATGGGTGAAGAAGGGCATCGCTGAGGGCGCGGAACTCTACCAGCCCGACTGCCCGCTGCCGGAGGGCGGCTGGTTCTACCGCCCCACGTTGCTGACCAAGGTCTCACCCACCTCGTCGGTGGCGCAGGAGGAAATCTTCGGTCCGGTGCTGGTGGCGATGACCTTCCGCACGCACGACGAGGCAGTGGAACTGGCAAACAACACCCGCTACGGGCTGGCGGCGAGCATCTGGAGCGAGAACCTCAACGTGGCGCTGGAAGTGGCGCACCTGATCAAGGCCGGGTCGATCTGGGTGAACTGCACCAACCTATTCGATGGCGCATCGGGGTTCGGCGGCTATCGAGAGAGCGGCTTTGGCCGCGAGGGTGGCCGGGAGGGGCTATACGAGTACCTGCGACCGGTCTGGCAGGATCGCCCCCGCCCCAACCTCGACCTGGCGAAGGTGAGGGAGGGACTATCCCCGGCGAAGTGGGCGGCAGCCATCCCAGGACGACCTGCCCCGATCAACGGGCGGCTTCCGACCGATGGCAAAGGGGGGAAGGGCAGCGCCAATGGCGCACTGCCCCGGATCGACCGCACGCACAAGCTGTTCATCGGTGGCAGGCAGGTGCGGCCTGATGGCGCATATAGCCGCCCGATCTTCGGGCCGGGCGGGGCGCTGGTTGGGGAGGTGGGCGACGGCAACCGCAAGGACATCCGCGACGCGGTAGAAGCGGCCCACGCCGCCAAATACTGGGCGGAGCGTGCCCCGCACTTCCGCGCCCAAATCCTGTACTACATCGCGGAGAACCTCGACGCCCGCGCAGACGAGTTCGCCGCGAGGCTGATGGCCATGACGGGCGAGACCAAACAGGCGGCCCGCGCTGAGGTCGATGCAGCCATCTCGCGGTTGTTCAGCTATGCTGCCTGGGCGGACAAGTTCGGCGGGGCGATCCAGGAGACGGGATTGCGGGGGATGGTGCTGGCCCCACACGAGTCGGTTGGGGTGATCGGGATTGCCTGCCCGGACGAATGCCCCCTGCTGGCGTTCGTCTCACTGCTGGCCCCGGCCATCGCACGTGGCAACACCGTGGTGATCATCCCCTCGGAGAAGCACCCGCTCAGCGCGATGGACTTCTACCAGGTGCTCGAAACATCCGACCTGCCGCCAGGGGTGGTGAACATCGTGACGGGGTCGCGAGATCACCTCTCCAAAATTCTGGCTGAGCATGATGACGTAGACTCGGTGTGGTACTTCGGCACAGCGGAAGGCAGCTACCACGTTGAGGCGCTCTCGGCCAGCAACATGAAGCGCACATGGGTGAACTACGGCCTGCCACGCGACTGGTCAAGCCGCGAGCAGGGGGAGGGTGAGGAGTTTCTGCGCGAGGCGGTGCAGGTCAAGAACATCTGGGTGCCGACCGGGGAGTAGACGCCTTCGGTTGAGCGGGGGGAGACGGCGAGTGGCACGGATTGTGCGGCGTGAGAGATGCGGGGTTCTGTGGATCACCCGCGCCTCCCACTTCAACGGAAGGGACAGAGCCAACCATGACGAATGACCGATCCACCGTGCTGGTCTTCAAGACCAACGGCATGGGCAGCACAGATGATCAGGGGCTTAAAGAGAGGCTGGCGGCCATTTTCCTCAACCTGCTGGCTGATAGCGATCCGCTCCCCAACGGGGTGTGCTTCTACACGGACGGTGTGAAGCTGGTTGTCGAGGGGTCGCCGGTGTTGGAGCAACTTCAAGCGCTGGAGCAGCGCGGCGTTCGGCTGATCATATGCCGGACATGCCTCGAAGCCTTCGGGCTGCTAGATCGTGTCAAGGTCGGGATCGTCGGCGGGATGCCAGACATCCTCGAGGCCATGTGGCGCGCCGACAAGGTGATCGCCGTGTAGGACATGAGTGAGGCAGGAAGAGACAGGCGGGCACGCCAGGTCGTCAGACGGCGATGCCCAGTTGCGCCAACAGCGCTGCCTCCTGCTCGCCAAACTTCGGCCAGGCGATCATGCCCCGGCGGCGGGGGCGGGGCAGATCGACACTCAATGTGTGGGCGACCCGCCCGGGGCGGGCAGTGAGCACAATCACCCGGTCAGCGAGGTAGAGTGCCTCTTCCACATCGTGGGTGATGAAGACGATGGTCTGGCCGAAGCGCTCCCATATGCTGAGCAGCCAGTCCTGAAGTTCGCGGCGGGTCAGCGCGTCCAGCGCCCCGAACGGCTCATCCAGCAACAGGGTGTCGCGCTCGGCGAGGATGGTGCGGAGCAGCGCGGCTCGCTGGCGCAGACCGCCAGATAGGGAGGCGGGATACGCCGTGGCGAATTCCTCCAGCCCGAAGAGGGGCAACATGGCCTGCGCCTGCCGGCGTGCCTCCAATCGGGGAACGCCTCTCAATTCCAGGGGCAGGATCGCGTTGTCGATCACCGAGCGCCAGGGAAGTAGCAGGTCTTTCTGCGGCATGTAGCCGACCCGGCCCGTGCGATCTTGGCCGCATACGCTGCCGTCGAGGCAGATATCCCCGGCATCCGGTTGAAGCAGCCCCACGATCAGGTTAAACAGGGTGCTCTTACCGCTTCCCGACGGCCCAATGATCGTGACGAACTCGCCCGGCAGCACGGAAAATGAGACATCATCCAGTGCCAGCAGGCTCCGACCGTCGCTGTGGAAGATTTTGCTAACCGAGCGCAGCTCGATTTTAGGCACGGACATGGCGCGCCCTTTCTATGCATCCTATACAGGAACTGAGTATAGCCTGCGCCGCGTCTGGGTCAACGCAGCCAGAACGCTGGCTGGGTATAAGATGCTTGGCCCTAATTCTCAATTCGCATACAATAAGGGATGCCAAGCGCAAGCCTGAGGTGAGCCGGTGCGGCATTTGCTCATGCTCCTGAATGATCAAAAGGATGGCCATCATGGCGCGAATCCTCGTAATTGACGACGACCAGAGCCTGTTGCAGATGATGAGTCTGATGCTAAAGCGGGCAGGCCACCAACCTATCCTTGCCAGCTCCGGCCACGACGGGATCGAAATTGCCCGGCGCGAACAACCCGACATGGCTATCGTGGACGTGATGATGCCGGAGCTGAGCGGCTACGATGTGTGCCGCATCCTGCGGGAAGACCCGCGCACAATGGACATCCCGCTGCTGATCCTGACGGCCCTTTCGCAGCGTGAGCACCGGGAGCAGGCTGAGGACTCCGGCGCGGACGATTTCGTGACCAAGCCGGTCACGCGCGACGATCTGGTAGCGCATGTGGAGGAGTTGCTACGCAGCGGGGCGCGCAACGTACCTGCCCCGCTGGTGGCAGCGGCAGAGCCGCCCATCGAGACACGACCTCCGGC
>DAOTYF010000114.1:0-16505 GCA_034434995.1 Anaerolineae bacterium | reverse complement strand
GCAATATCCTGTGGCAGGTAGGCATTGACGGCGCGGTGCAGGGCTTCAAGAGTATGTCGCCAGTTAAGATCGAAGGCGATCACCTGGCCCCTGGCATGAACTCCTGCATCCGTCCGCCCGGCTCCGATAACCGTCACTGCCGTGCCACTGACTCGCCGCAGTGCCTCTTCCAGGGCCGCCTGAATCGTGCGGGAGGACGGGCGCTGCCGCTGGAAACCCTCATAGGCCGTGCCGTCGTAGGCAACTTTGGCCCGGTAACGCATGATGACGGGTAACGCCGGGCCTATGCCTCACCTTCCACCAGCGCCAACATGACCATCTCGGCAGCATCGCCTTTTCGCGGGCCAAGCCGCACAATGCGGGTATAGCCACCCGGGCGGTTCACATAGCGCGGCGCGATCTCATGGAACAGTTTATTGACCACATCCCGGTCGGTGATCTGCCGGGCGACGAGGCGCTGGGCGTGCACGGCAATCGCGCGCGCCTCTCGCTGAAGCGCCTCACCATCGTTGGCTGCGGCATGGCGCAACAGGCGGCGCGTCTGGGCATCCGTCAACAGGAGCAGGAGATCGTCTTCTTTGCCATCCTCTGCCAGCTCCATCAACCGTTCGTAGTTGCCGCGATTGCGAGCTAGGGTGATCAGCTTCTCGGCCTGGCCACGAATGGCCTTGGCCTTAGCCTCGGTGGTCCGAATCTTCTCATGCTGGAACAACTGGGTTATCAGGTTCCGGAACAGCCTCTTGCGTTCGTTGGTGTTGCGCCCCAGGCGGCGGCCATCTACTTTATGACGCATGATCCCTCTGTATCTCGGTTCAGCTCATAATCTAAGCGCTACGACGATTGCCCTGCCGCATCCGTGGCCTGGCTCTCCGAGGACAGATAGCCTTTGGCCGACAATGCCAGCATCAATTCTTCAAGCGATTTCTCGCCGAAGTTACGAATAGCCAGCATGGCGTCTTCACCCTTATCCAGCATATCAATCACTTCGCCGATAGTCGTGATGCCGGTGCGCTTGAGCGAGTTGAAGACGCGCACACTCAGGTCCAGGCTCTCAATCGGCAGATCATAGTAATCAGGTCGGGCCGGGGTGGCGGCCTCCGCCGCCTCGGCGGCCTGCCCGAACATACTCGGATCGACGTTGGCGATGATCCCTAGATGCTGCATCAAGATGGCAGCGGCCTCGCTCATCGCGTTCTCTGGGGCCAGGGTTCCATCGGTCCATATTTCCAGGATCAACTTATCATAGTTAGTTTTCTGCTGGACGCGGGCCCGTTCCACATCGTAGCTGACGCGGCGCACGGGGCTGAAGATGGCATCAACCGGCAGCTCACCGATGGGCAGGCGGCCCCGTTCCTCCGCAGGCGAATAGCCTCGCCCGGTCTGCACCGTCATCTCCACCTCAACCCGCGCGTTGTCATCGTCCACCGTAAACAAGTACAGGTCTGGATTCTTGATCTCCACTTCGGGGGGTACGATCAAGTCTGCTGCCGTGACCACGCCCCCCTGCACATCGAGGCGCAGGCGCGCCGACTCGTGCTCATGCAGAACCAAACGAAGCTGCTTGACCTGAAGGATAAACTGCGTCATATCTTCGCGGACGTGCGGGATGGTCGAGAACTCATGATGCACATCCGCTACCCGGATCGAGGTCACGGCAGCGCCCGGCAATGACGATAACATCACACGGCGCAACGCATTGCCCAGCGTCACCCCAAAACCCCTCTCCAGCGGGCTGATGATAAAGCGCCCATAGTTACGCGACATGGCATCGCGCTCGATCTTGGGCAGCACCATGCTATTGGTAACCAACGGCTCTGCCTCCCTTTCTTGACCATTCAGCGCCGCAACGACCTGCCAACCGATGCGTGGGCGACTTCTATCCGGCGCACTCCGCCAAGCCACTCGTACAGAGATTCCTGTGCGCCGGGTTCAGCCTCTTGCCCACCCCACTGAGCACAGCCATTGCGATGCCGGGAGCGTTCCAGCTTGGGCCTTGAGAGAAAACACCCTCATCTGGGTGTGTTTAACGGCTGTAGTATTCCACGATCAACTGCTCATTGATCGTCATGTCAATATCAGACCGCTCCGGCTGCCGGACCACTGTGCCAGATAGCATGTTCAGATCGCGCTCCAGCCACGCCGGCGGCGTCCATTCCCCTGCAACCTCGCGCAGTTGCTTGAAGTAAGGCCGCTTGCGGCTCCCCTCACGGACAGCGACCACGTCGCCCGGACGAACGATGTAGGAGGGGATGTTAGTCCGGCGGCCATTCACGTTGAAGTGGCCGTGCTGCACAAGCTGGCGAGCCTGGGTGCGGGACTCGGCGAACCCCAGCCGGTACACCACGTTGTCCAGACGGCTTTCCAGAATACCCAGCAGCACAGCGCCCGTCATGCCAGGGCGGCGCAACGCCAGAGCAAAATAACGGCGGAACTGGCGTTCGAGTACGCCGTAGATGCGGCGGGCCTTCTGCTTTTCGCGCAACTGAAGCGCGTAGTCCGATGCGCGGCCCCGACGGAACGACGTATCCTTGCCATGGGGGCCGGGCGGGTAATTGCGGCGCTCAATGGCGCACTTCGGCGAAAGGCAGCGTGATCCTTTCAGGAACAGCTTCTCGCCTTCACGCCGACAAAGTTTACACACGGGGCCTAAATAACGTGCCATCGTTGTGCTTCTTCCTTCGTCGCTAAATGGGAGTGGTAAACAGTCTGAGCGGCTTCACGCAAAGCAGTTGCTGTAATACCTTGCATGAAACGGCTCAGGGCCACGCCAGGGAAACGATCCACTGAAACAGGCCACCCTGATCCGGCTAGACGCGGCGCTTCTTGCGCGGGCGGCAGCCGTTGTGCGGGATGGGCGTCACGTCGGTGATCGAGCGCACCTTCAAGCCGCTGCTCAAAATGGCGCGAATGGCGGCCTCGCGTCCGGGGCCAGGCCCTTTCACGAAAATATCGACCTCCTGCATTCCATGGCCCAGGGCACCTTCCGAAGCCAACTGGCCGGCCATACGCGCTGCGTAAGGCGTGCTCTTGCGCGAGCCTTTGAAACCCGCCGTGCCCGCGCTGGACCAAGCCAGGGTATTGCCCTGCTGGTCGGTCATGGTCACAATGGTATTGTTGAAGGTAGCGTGAATATGCGCCTGCCCGTAGGGCACATTCTTGCGCGCTTTGCGCGCGCCGCGCGTTGGTCTCCTGCGTCCCATTCGTCCTCCGTCACCTCTTCCCCAAATGCATCGGCCCAGGCTGGCTCATTGAAGGATCACTTCTTCTTAGCGCCACGACGCCGGCCACGACCCGGAACCGTCTTCTTGACGCCCTTGCGAGTACGGGCGTTCGTGCGAGTGCGCTGACCCCGCACCGGCAGGTTGCGGCGATGGCGCAGGCCACGATAGGTGCCAATTTCCTGTAGCCGCTTGATATTGAGCTGTACCTCGCGGCGCAGGTCGCCCTCGACGCGGTAAGTCGAGGCGATGTAGTCACGCAGAGACGAGATTTCCGCCTCGGTCAGGTCCTTAACGCGGGTATCCGGGCTGACACCCGTAGCGGATAGAATCTGCTGGCTGCGCGAACGGCCAATCCCGTAGATATAGGTCAGCCCGATCTCGACCCGCTTGTTGCGCGGCAGATCAACACCCTCAATACGTGCCATAAATCCTCTCCACCCTGGCTCCGCAGAGCATCAGCCCTGCCGCTGCTTATGCTTCGGATTCGAGCAGATAACGTGCACCACACCCCGACGCTTGATGATCTTGCACTTGGGGCAACGGCGCTTCACCGACGCTTTGACCTTCATGATCCATTTCTCGCTTGTCTCGTCTTGGCACAGGCACGAACCCTGCAACAGACCAAACGTTTAGTATACCACGTCAGTCGATCTTTGTCAGGATCAGCGGGCCATTTTCCGTCACAGCGACCGTATGCTCAAAGTGAGCACATAGTTTCCCGTCGGCAGTGACGACCGTCCAGCGATCCTTCAGGACGCGGGTCTTAGGGCTGCCCAGCATCACCATCGGTTCCAGGGCAAAGGTCATCCCAGGCCGGAGCTTCACCCCACGTCCGGGTTTGCCCCAATTTGGAATGTGTGGCTCCTCGTGCATCGCCCGCCCCACCCCATGGCCGCCATACTCCCGCACCACATTCATCCCATGCCCCTCGACAAACGTCTGGATCGCATGGCCGATATCCCCCACATGGTTGCCAGGCACCGATGCCTCAATCCCGATGTAGAGGGACTGCTCGGTCACTTCAAGGAGCCGCTGCGCCTCCGGGCTGATCCGCCCAACAGGGGCTGTGTACGCGGCATCAGCGACGAACCCCTTGTACACCGTGCCGCAGTCAATGCTGATAATGTCCCCTTCTTTCAGCACGCGCGGCCCCGGGATGCCATGCACCAGCTCCTCATTGACCGCCACCGTGATCGTCGCCGGAAAGGGGTGCTTGCTCCCTGGCGGGTAACCTAAAAAGGCTGGCGTGCCGCCATGCCGGACGATGATGCTGTAGGCGATCTTATCCAGCTCGGCTGTCGTGACGCCGGGCCTGATCGCCTCGCGTATGGTCCGCAACACCTCGTCGTTAATTTGCGCCGCGTCGTGCATCGCCTGGATATCGGCGGCGCTCTTGAGGAGGATCGGCATCGTCATTCACATCAGTACACGCCTGTGACCTGCTCGATCACCTTCAACAGAGCAGCGGTCACCGCGTCGATGGTCTGATCCCCGTCCACTGCCCGGAGCAGGCCCGCCGCCTCATAGTAGCGGATGAGCGGCTCTGTCTCAGCCAGGTAGACCTCGTAACGCCGCTCGGCCACCTCGAGCGTATCATCGGTGCGCCCCTCCTGCCGGGCGCGGCCCAAAATCCGCTCGATGGCGATCTGCCGGGGTACGTCGATCAGCAGAACCAAGCTCACCTGTGCCCCGCGCCGTTCAAGCAGGCTCTTCAAAGCATCCGCCTGGTAGGGGTTGCGCGGGAAGCCATCCAGAATCGCGCCCCGTTGTTCGCAATCCTGCCGGGAGAGGCGCTCCTCCACGATCTCGACGGTGGTCTGGTCGTCCACCAGATCGCCGCGGGCCATGATCTCTTGCACACGCCGGGCAAGGGGGGTATCCACCCCTTTCATCGCCCGGAACAGATCACCGGTCGAAACATGCGGAACCTCCAACCGGTCGGCGAGTCGCTTGGCCTGGGTTCCCTTCCCAGCCCCTGGAGGCCCCAATAAGATGATGTAGGTCGGCATCGGCCCTGCCTTGGGATTAGCGGATAAAGCTCTCGCGGTGGCGCATCACCAGTTGCGCCTCGAGCTGGCGCATTGTATCGATGATCACACCCACAATGATGATCAAGCCGCCACCGCTGACGATCAGCAGCGCACTCCGCACTTCCAGCCCTGTTCCAGGTTGGATCAGGTCCATCACGATTTGGATGAGGCCCGGCAGCACGGCAATCGTGCCCAAGAACAACGCACCCACCAGGGTGATCCGCGTGACGACTCGCTGGATGAATATCTCGGTGTTCTTGCCAGGGCGAATGCCGGGAATAAACCCGCCGTTTCGCTGAAGGCTATCAGCCAGATTCTGGTTGCGGATCATGATGTCGGTATACAGATAGGTAAAACCGACCACCATCGAGAAATAGGCGAGCCAGTAGATGATCTGGCCGCCCAATTCATTGCCACCCTGCCCGCCAAAGACCGTCTCAATCGTGCTGGCGGTGTTAGCAACCCACACGGCATTGCTGTTCTTGAAGAAGCTCGCCAGGATCGCCGGGAAGGACAGGAACGACTGGGCGAAGATCAGCGGGATCATGCCGGCTGTGTTGACTCGCAGCGGCAGGTAGGTGCTCCCGCCACCGTACATCTTCATACCGCGCACGCGCTTGCCATATTTGACCGGGATACGGCGCTGCCCTTCCTGCACCACCACGATGACCGCCACCGTCAGGACGGTGAGCACCAGAAACAGGACGCTATTGCGAACCGTCGCGGCGGTATCCGCGCTGTACAGGCGCACGATGTTCACCGGGATGCGGGCCACAATGCCGGCGAAGATCACCATGGATAGCCCATTACCGATCCCATCCTCGGTGATCAACTCGCCCAGCCAGATGGCAAACATCGTCCCGGCGGTCATGGTTGCCAGCACGGTAGCCGTGAGCAGCAGGTCACTCTCAGGGCCAAAGCCGAAGCCGGGGATGATCGTCTGACCACCCTGCCCCCGGAAGATATTGATCTGTCCTACTGCCTGCAGGGCCGCCATCGGGATCGCCAGGTAGTAGGTATAGCGGTTGATCTTATCGCGCCCCGCCTGACCTTCCTTCATCAGCTCTTCCAACGCCGGGATGATGGGCGTCAGAATCTGGATGATGATGCTGGCAGTGATGTAGGGATAGACGCCCATAGCCAAGACGGAGAAGTTCGAGACGGCCCCGCCGGACAGGAGGTCGAGCACCTGAGCGAAGGAGCCGGTTGGGCTTTCCGGGCTGAGCACCTGGCGCAATACCTCCCGATCCACTCCCGGCACCGGGATATTCGCCGCTAGGCGATAAATGACCAGGATCAGGAACGTAAACAGGATACGCCGCCGCAGGTCAGGCAAGCGGAAGGACTCGCGAATGCCTTCAAGGATGGACATGGCTCCCTCTTTTCAGTCCTGCTGCCGGGGTCTAGCCACCACCGCCCGATGCGGCCCGTTTGGCACGCAGCGCTTCGATCTGTTCCCGGCGTAACTTCTTGACCGTCGCCCGAGCGCCGGTGAATTCGAGTTCTAACACCTCGACGGTTCCCCCTGCCGCCTCGATCTTGTCGCGCGCGCTCCGGCTGAACCCATGGGCCTGGACAGTGAACGCTTTTGTCACGTCGCCACGCCCCAATACCTTGACGGGCTTCTCGGCATCGCGGATCAGCCTCACCTGGGCGAGCGCAGCAGGGGTGATCTCCGCCTGGTTGGGGAAACGCGCCTCCAGTTGATCCACGTTAACTGGCTGATACTCGATACGGAAAATGTTGGTAAACCCCCGCTTGAACGGCAGGCGGCGCACCAGGGGAAGCTGGCCGCCTTCAAAATAGGGGCCTTTTCCACCGCCGGTGCGCGCGCCGGTCCCTTTGGTGCCACGACCGGCAGTCTTGCCCTGACCGGCAGCAATGCCGCGCCCCACTCGCTTGCGCTTTCTGGTTGCGCCCTTATCGGGGCGCAGGTCATTCAGCTTCATGATGATGACCCCACTTCCTCAACCGCGACCAGGTGGTTGACTTTCTGGATCATGCCACGCACCTGCGGGTTATCTGCCCGCTCCACCACCTGATTAAGCCTCCGCAATCCGAGCGCGCGCACAGTGGTTTTCTGGCGCTCGGAGTATCCAATCGGGCTGCGAACGAGCTTGATGCGCAGCATTTTAATCGGCTGTTTTTTTCGAGCCATCACTCAGCGCCCCTTTCCCCTCCCCGCAGCCAGAAGGGCGCGACCTCGGAGACATCCTTACCCCGATGGCGGGCCACCTCGTGCATGTCCTGGAGCTGGGTCAATCCCAGGAGAGTGGCACGCGCGACATTGAGCATATTGGCACTGCCTTTGGATTTGGTCAGCACATCCTTGATCCCAGCCGCTTCGCACACGGCGCGCACTGCGCCGCCCGCGATCACGCCCGTGCCAGGCGAGGCCGGGCGCAACATGACCTCCGCGCCGCCATAGCGGGCCGTGACCGGATGCGCAATCGTCGTGCCAACCAGCGCCACGTGCTGCATGTTGCGTCGGGCGCGGTCCGTGCCTTTGCGGATCGCTTCGGGCACGCCCCGCGCTTTGCCTGTGCCCACCCCCACGTTGCCGCGATTATCACCCACGATCACCACCGTGCGGAAGGCAAAGCGGCGACCGCCCTTGATGACCTTGGCTACGCGCTTGATATCCAGCACCCGCTCATCGAGTTCGTCGTGTTCTTCTACCGTCCGGGGTTCGCGTCGTCGTCCCATATGATCTCCCAGTTTGCGCTGCCTCAGAATTCCAGCCCGGCCTCGCGGGCAGCATCGGCCAGCGCCTTGACACGGCCATGATACTGGTAGCCACCGCGATCAAACACCACCTGCCGGATGCCAGCCTCCAGCGCCCGCTGAGCAACCAGCCTGCCGACCAGCCTGGCGGCGTCCGTTTTAGATTTCTTGGCCGCCTCGCTGCGCAGTTGCACATCCACGGTGGAGGCCGAGGCCAGCGTGTGGCCGGCGGAATCGTCGATTACCTGTGCATAGATGTGCTTATCACTGCGAAACACATTCAGGCGCGGGCGCTCTGGCGTCCCGACCACGCGCTGCCGAACGCGCAGATGGCGGCGTTGGCGCGCTTGCTGACTCTTCTCACTCATCTGTGTTGCTCTCCTAACCGCCCATACCCCCGGCCCTGCTAACCACCACCAACCTTGGTTTTGCCGGCCTTAAGGCGGATCTTCTCACCTTCAAAGCGAATGCCCTTGCCCTTGTACGGCTCCGGTGGGCGCAACTTGCGGATATCTGCCGCCACCTGACCGATCAACTCTTTATCAATGGAACGGATGATGATCAACGCCCCCCGGTTCTCAACCTGGAACTCCACCGTCGGGGGAGGCACGACAAGAATATCGTGCGAATAGCCCAGGCTGAGCTTGAGATTCGGGCCATCCATTTCGGCTCGATAGCCTGTGCCCACGACCTCCAGCCGGATCTCGTAACCGCTACTCACCCCGATGACCATGTTATTCAGCAGTGCCCGTGTCAGGCCGTGCAACGCCCGGTGATGGCGCTCATCACTAGGGCGGCTCACTACCAACCTGCCGTCTTCCTGCCTGATCGAGATGTCCGGGTTGAACTGACGCGCCAATTCGCCCCTGGGGCCTCTGACCGTCACCTGGCTGCCTTCGACAGTCACCGAGACCCCGGCGGGGATACCAATGGGTTTGTTGCCAATGCGCGACATGCTAGAACTCCGAGCTTCTTACCAGACGTAACACAGGACCTCGCCGCCGACGCGCTCGCGCCGCGCCTGCTGGCCGGTCATGACGCCCTTGGGGGTAGTGAGGATCGCGATCCCCATCCCGCTGAGCACCCAGGGGATGTCCTTGTAATTGGTGTAGATGCGTCGCCCAGGCTTGCTAATTCGCTTGAGATCGGTGATCAAGGGGCGGCGCTCCCGGCGTGTACCCACGTACTTCAGTTGAATGGTGATCCAGGCGAACGGCCGCTCGTCGCCAATCGTGTAGCCCTCGATGTAGCCCTCTTCCTTCAAGATGCGTGCGATTTCCGCCTTGATCTTCGAGTAGGGAATCGCCACTTCGTCTTGGCGGGCCATCAGCGCATTCCGTATGCGCGTCAGCATGTCTGCAATCGGGTCATTGACGTACATTCCCATTTCTCCTGCCGGACCTACCAGCTCGACTTCGCCACGCCGGGGATATCGCCCTTAAGGGCAAGCTCGCGGAAGCAGATGCGGCACAACTGGAACTGGCGGATGAATCCGCGCGGGCGACCGCAACGCTTGCAGCGGTGGTGCACTCGAACCGGGTACTTACGGCGTGTTTCGCGGTAGGGCATACACTTTTTCGACATTCAGACTCCTCTTTCCTGTGCTGAAACGCTTAGCTGGTGTAGCGGGGGGTTGCGACCTCCAAATCGCGGAACGGCATCCCCAGCAGCCGCAGCAATTCGCGCCCCTCCTCGTCGGTCTCAGCCGTGGTCACAATGCTGATCTCCATCCCGCGAATCTTGTCGATCTTGTCATACTCGATCTCCGGGAAGAGGATCTGCTCGCGCAGGCCCAACGTATAGTTGCCCCGGCCATCGAAGCCGGTTGGCGAGACCCCCCGGAAATCCCGCGTGCGCGGCAGGGCGATATTCATCAGCCGATCCAGGAAAGCCCACATATGATCGCCGCGCAGCGTCACCTTGACGCCGATGGGGCGGCCCTCACGCAACTTGAAAGCGGCGATACTCCGGCGCGCCCGGGTGACAATGGGTCGCTGGCCGGTGACTCTGGCGATATCTTCCACCGCTGCATCGAGGGCCTTGGGGTTGTCGAGCGCTTCGCCAACACCCACATTGACCACCACTTTGACCACGCGCGGGGTCTGCATGGGGCTGCTATAGCCAAAGCGCCGGATCAGCGCCGGGCGCACGGTTTCGTGATAATACGTCTTTAACCTGTGCATCAGTCGATGTCCTTGCCGCACTTTTTGCACACCCGCACGACGCGGCCATCTTCACGGCGATGCCCAACGCGCGTGGCCTCATCGCACTGAGGGCACACAAGCATCACATTCGACAGGTGAATCGGGGCCTCAAACTGGATGATGCCAGTCTGCACCTGCCCCCGGCCAGCCTGAACAGGCCGCTGGTGTTTCTTACGGATGTTGACAGATTCCACCACTACGCGACTTTCCTTGGGATAAACCCGCAACACGCGCCCGCGCACCCCCCGGTCGTTGCCGGAGATCACCAGCACCGTATCGTCGCGTTTGATATTGCTCTTAGCCCGTGTCATCGGTCGCTCCTCCCCCCTACAATACCTCTGGCGCGAGCGAGACAATCTTCATGAACCCTGCCTCGCGCAGTTCCCGGGCGACCGGCCCAAAAATGCGGCTTCCGCGGGGATTCTTGGTGTCTTCCTGAAGGAGCACCGCTGCGTTATCATCAAAGCGAATGTACGAGCCATCCTCGCGGCGATATTCCTTGGCGGTGCGCACAATGACCGCGCGGACAACATCGCCCTTCTTGACCTGCGCGTTGGGCGTGGCACTCTTTACAGTAGCTACAATCACGTCCCCTACGCCGCCGTAGAAGCGCTTTGAGCCGCCCATCACCCGGATGGTCAGGATCTCCTTTGCGCCGCTGTTGTCGGCTACCTTGAGCCGACTCTCTTGCTGAATCATGGTTGCCTCACAATCGAGTGTGGGGTGGGCTAGGCAGTTTCGTCGCTTCCGCTGTCCGCTGGTAGGTCAACGTCCTCCTCACCGGCGGGCTGCCCGCCTGATGCGCCAGGGGCCGGCGCGACTTCTTCCAAGGAAACCGCGCGTGCGCTGGCATCCTCGCGCAGGATCGCCTGGACTACCCAGCGTTTGTGCTTACTCAGCGGGCGCGACTCAACCAGAATGACCTCATCGCCGATCTGGCAGGCATTGTCTGCATCGTGAGCCATGAACTTGGAATACCGGTGAACCGTCTTCCCGTAGAGGGGATGGCGATAGGTGCGTTTCACCTCCACTACGGCGGTCTTGTCCATCTTATTGCTGACCACCCGGCCTATAATCCGCCGTCTGCGGTTCGTCATCTTCAACTAGCCCTCCGCTTGTTTTGCTCGCAACTCGCGCTCGCGCATCACCGTGAGCACGCGCGCAATGTCATGCCGGATGATGCGCAGCCGATTGGTGTCTTCAAGCTGGCCGGACTCCTGCTGAAAGCGCAGGTTGAACAGCTCCTCCTTCAGCTCGTCCAGCTTGCGTGCCAGCTCATCCTGAGAGAGATCGCGTAGCTCGGAAGCCTTCATCCGCTGACCACCTCCACACCCGAAATCGGGTCGATTCTTTTAACGATGCGGGTCTTGACGGGCATCTTGTAGGCAGCCAGTCTGAGGGCCTCTTCAGCGGTCTGTTCATCTACACCGCCGACTTCGAACATGACGCGGCCCGGCTTCACCACCGCCACCCAGTGGTCAACCGACCCCTTTCCCTTACCCATCCGGGTCTCCGCGGGTTTGGCCGTCACCGGCTTATCAGGGAAAATGCGGATGTAAACCGTACCGCGCCGCTTCAGGTGGCGCGTGATAGCGCGGCGGGCCGCCTCGATCTGGCGGCTGGTAATCCAGGCGGACTGGAGCGACATCAGGCCCACTTCGCCGAAGTCCACTTTGTTGCCGCGCGTGGCTTTACCCTTCATCCGACCACGCATCTGTTTGCGGTATTTGACACGTTTTGGCATTAACATCTTGCGCGTCTCCCGATCAGGCAGCCGTCCATTCCGCCCAGCCCAGCGATCCTGCTGCGGAGCTTGACTCCGATACCCGATTACTGGCTGACATACACACCCGTTGGCTCCACCTCTTCCTCAGCCAAGACCTCACCCTTGTAGATCCAGACCTTGACCCCGATGCGCCCGTAGGTGGTCAGGGCTTCAGCAAACCCAAAGTCAATATCGGCACGCAGCGTCGTCAGCGGGACCTGGCCCTCCTGGAGCGTCTCGCGGCGGGCCATTTCTGAGCCAGCCAGCCGACCACCAACCGCGATCCGAATCCCCAGGCCACCCTGGCGCAGCGCCTGCTGGGCAGCTCGCTTCATGGCCCGGCTGTGCGAGATACGCCGCTCCAACTGGCTGGCGATGTTCTCCGCAACAAGCTGGGCATCCAGGTCAGGCGCGGTGATCTCTTCGACCTCCACCTTCACTTTCTTGCCATCGGTCAAGTCCTCGAGCTGCTGGCGCAGCTTCTTCACCGAATCGCCCTTGCGACCGATCACGATGCCTGGCCGGGCGGTATGCAGGGTCACCACGACCAGATTCGGGAAGCGCTCGATCTCCACCTTCGAAATCCCCGCCCCCTGGTGCAGGCCGTGCACCGCCCGGCGTATAGCGAAGTCCTCGTGCAACAGATCGCCATATTGCTTGCCATCCGCATACCAGCGAGCATTCCAATCTCGGATCACCTTCAGGCGGTAGCCAACGGGATGTACTTTGCGTCCCATTTTTGCTCTCTTACCCTCTCACTCTGCCACGCACGGGCACATCCTGGGGAGCAGGGGCTTCTGTTTGTTCGCTCAGCACAACGGTCACGTGGGATGTGCGGCGGATCCAGGGCTTGAAGCGACCCCGCGCCCCAAAGCGACGCCATGGGCGGCGTGGCCCTTCGTTGGCGTAAATCTGGCTGATCACCAGCTCTGCCGGGTCAAGTTCAAAATTGTTTTCGGCGTTTGCCACCGCGCTCGCCACGACCTTCAGCACCAGCCCGGCCCCCTTCTGGGTCATGTGGCGCAGCACCTCCATCGCGTCGCGGGGGGGCATGCCGCGCACCACATCACAGACCAATCGAACCTTCGTTGGGGAGATGGGCAGATAATGAGCAGTTGCCCGCACGTCCATCGCTATTTCACCTTCTTTTCTTTAGCAAAGTGGCCGCGAAAGGTCCGGGTCGGGGCAAACTCACCCAGGCGGTGGCCCACCATGTTCTCGGTGATATAGATCGGCACATGCCGACGGCCATCATGCACAGCGATGGTATGGCCCACCATCTGGGGGAAGATCACCGAGGCACGACTCCAGGTGCGGATCACCTTCTTCTCACCCGTCGCGTTCATCCGCTCCACTCTCTCCAGTAGCCTGGGGCTGATGAATGGCCCCTTCTTCAAACTGCGCGACATCTCAACCCTCCACTGACAATGTGGCGGCTCTGTTGCAAGGCAGCCTCTACCGCCGTTTCTTGGCGCGTCGCCGAATGATGTACTTATCCGTGCTCTTATTCCGGCGCGTCTTCTTGCCCAAGGCCGGTTTACCCCAGGGGGTCTTTGGGCCAGGCATACCAATCGGCGACCGACCCTCACCACCGCCATGCGGGTGCGAATTCGGGTCCATCGCACTGCCGCGAACCGCAGGGCGCCAGCCCATCCAGCGCTTGCGCCCCGCCTTACCGATCTTGATATTGCCGTGATCGGTGTTCCCCACCTGGCCGATGGTCGCCGTGTTCTCCTGACGAATCAGCCGTACTTCACCGCTGGGCATGCGGACCGTCGCATAGGCACCTTCCTTAGCCAGCAACTGCGCCGACGCGCCCGCCGCTCGCACAAGCTGACCACCCCGACCGAGCTGCAACTCAATGTTATGAATGGTGGTGCCAACCGGGATGTTGCGGATCGGCAGAGCGTTGCCAGGGCGAATCTCCGCCTCCGGGCCAGCCATCACCGTGTTGCCAACCTGCAGACCTAACGGCGCAACAATGTAACGCTTCTCGCCATCCGCATACACGATCAGCGCGATACGGGCCGACCGGTTCGGGTCATACTCGATGCTGGCCACGCGGCCAGGAATGCCGATCTTGTTGCGCTTAAAGTCGATGATGCGATAGCGCCTGCGATGCCCCCCACCGCGATGTCGCACCGTGATCCGACCCTGACTATTGCGGCCCGCCCGTCCGCGAAGCTGCTGGGTCAGCGACTTGGTCGGACGGTGGCGCGTGATCTCCTCAAAATCGTGGCCCGTCATTCCCCGCCGCCCCGGCGAGGTGGGCTTATATTTTTTGATCGCCATGACGATTCCTCGCGTCAGTGGGCAAGGCTGTGCCTCGCCCCTCCAGGCTACACGCCGAACAGATCGATCTTCTCGCCCGGCTCAAGGGTGACGTATGCCTTCTTCCAGGAGCTGGTGCGGATGTAGCGCTTACGCAACCGCCGTCCCATTTTTTGAGGCATGACGGCTGTCCTCACCTTGCGCACCTTCACCCCGAAGATCGCCTCAAGCGCTTCCTTGATCAGCGGTTTGGTGGCTCGCGGATCAACTTCAAAGCAATAGGTGTTATGCTCGTCAGCTAAAGCCGTCGTCTTCTCCGTCACCACGGGCCGGCGTATCACATCGTACAGATGAAGCTCACTCACGGTTACTCACTCCTGGGCAGCTTGCTGAGCCAGCCCGTGATGACCTCGAGCGCGTCCAGAGGGATGACCACCACGTCGTACTTCAGGAGGTCACGCACGTTCAGGTAATTTGCCCGCAGAAAATAGGCGCGATCCAGGTTGCGCACAGAGCGCTGCACGTTTTCGTTGGCCTGGGCCAGCAAGACCAGCACGCTACTATCGCCAGCCAGCCTGTACAGCACATCGGCCATTTCGCGCGTCTTGGGCCTCTCCAGGGCTAGCCTATCGACCAGAACGATCTGACCTTCAGCCGCCTTGACGGAGAGGGCCGAGCGCAGCGCCTGTCGGCGCATTTTCTTGGGCATGAGTTTGGTATACTTGCGGGGCTGTGGTCCGTGCGCAATGCCCCCCCCAACGAAGAGGGGGGCTGTGCGCGCACCATGCCGCGCCCGTCCCGTACCCTTCTGGCGATACCATTTGGCCTTCGACCGGTTGATCTCGCCGCGCGTCTTGGTCTTGTGCGTGCCGAGGCGGGCGTTTGCCATCTGGCGCACATAGGCCTGATGCATCAGGCCGACATTGATGGGGGCCTCGAAGATATCGGATGGCAGTTCGACCGTATCCACTTCGCGCCCGCGCATGTCCTTAACCGGCACCCTGATCGCCATACGTGACATCCTTCCTTACTGCTTGACTGTCGAGCTGACCAGCAGCAGACCACCCTTCGCGCCCGGCACACTGCCCCTGACCGCCAGCAGATTCCGCTCCACATCCACCACGACCACCTCCAGGTTCTGCACGGTGGTGCGATCACCACCCATGCGCCCTGCCATACGCTGACCCTTCAACGTGCGGCCCGGTGTCGAGGTCGAGCCGACCGAACCAGGAGCGCGCTCACGGTCGGACTGGCCGTGTGTCTTGGGCTGGCGGTTGAAGTGGTGGCGCTTGATCGTGCCAGCGAAGCCCTTGCCTTTGCTGGTTCCAACCACATCCACACGGTCACCAGGGCTGAATACATCCCCGACGGTCACCTTTTGCCCTTCCTGCAAGCCGGATACATCTTCCATACGGAATTCGCGCAGGTGTCGCAGCGCGGGGACTGGGTTGGCGAGCACCTTGCGAGCGTGCTCGCTTTCCGATTCCAGTAGACCCAGGTGACCACGCTCTGGCTTGGAAAGGCGACGCTCGATCTTTCGCCGCCGTTTGTCCGGATCGTCCAGATCGGCAGCGATCTCCTCAAAGCCCAGTTGAACCGCCGTATAGCCATCCCGCTCTTGACTCTTGATCTGCGTGATCCAGCACGGGCCTGCCTGGATCACCGTGACCGGGACGACGGCTCCATTCGCGTCGAATATCTGCGTCATCCCCACTTTCCTTCCGATAATGCCTTTGATCATCATCTCGGCACTGCCTCCAAGGGACTGCCCCACTAAGCAGCCCTGCCTGTGCATCATCCTTCAATGCTGGCGGCTGGTTCGCCTTGCACCACGCGGATCAGATTTTGATCTCGATATCAACACCCGCCGGGAGGTTTAACCGGGTCAGCGTGTCAATGGTCTTGGCATCCGGGTCAACCACGTCGATAATGCGCTTGTGGATTCGCATCTCAAAGTGTTCCTGCGAATCCTTGTCAATGAACGGGCTACGGCGCACCGTCCAGCGCTTGATGCGGGTCGGGAGCGGAACTGGGCCAACCACCTGCGCGCCGGTGCGCTCCGCCGCCTCGACAATCCGCCGCGCCGACTCATCCAGCACGCGGTGATCGTACGCCTTCAACCGGATTCGTATCTTCTGCTTCGCCATGCACGGTTTCCTCAGGCTGGTGAGCTATTCCAGGATATCGGTGATGGAGCCAGCGCCGACGGTCAGGCCACCCTCGCGGATGGCGAACTTGGCGCCCTTGTCGAGGGCGACGGGCTTATCCAGGGTGACGGTCATGTTGACGT
>DAOTYF010000113.1:0-7628 GCA_034434995.1 Anaerolineae bacterium | reverse complement strand
GGGTCGGGTTGCTGGTCGGGCTGATCCTGATCGGGGCGGCTGTCCTTCAGTTGAGAGGCTGGGGCAGTGGCGGCGCGGTCACGCCGGAAGTGTCCACCACCCGCCCTCCGGGGCGGACCGTCGCGCCCAGCCCCACCAGTGAGGCCAGCCAGACGCCCACCCCCGACTTGGAAACCCCCAGCGGAGGGGCTGGGTTGACCGCTGAGAGGCGGATCGTCTTCGTCGCTGGCGACGAATTCAATGCTGCCCTGGATGTGTTCACCATGCCCGCAGCGGGCGGCCCGACGATGCGCCTCACCTTCGATGCGGCCAACTACCGCACCCCCCGCTGGTCGCCGGACGGGACGCAGATCGTCTTCCGCGCCGAGAGGGGCGGGGTGCGGATCATCTATCGCATGAACGCCGACGGCAGCGGCGTTCGCGCCCTCACCGACGCGGCCAGCGATAACTACGCGCCCGCCTGGTCGCCAGACGGGGCGCAGATCGCCTTCGTCTCCGAGCGGGACGGCAACGCCGAGATCTACGTCATGAACGCTGATGGCTCCAACCAGCGCCGCCTGACGGACAACAACGACGCTGACTTCTTCCCGTCCTGGTCGCCGGATGGAACCCGGATTGTGTTCAATTCCAACCTGGTGTTCGAGGGCGGGCAGGATATCTACGTCATCAGCGCCAGCGGCTCGACGCCGGGCCGCCTGACCTACGTGCCTGAATTCGATTACACCGCTGTATGGTCGCCGGATGGGTCGCGCATCGCCTTTGTCTCCGAGCGGGACGGCAACGCCGAGATCTACGTCATGAACGCCGATGGCTCCAACCAGCGCCGCCTGACCGACGACACCGCCGCCGATCTCTCGCCGTCGTGGTCGCCGGACGGGCAGCACATCCTGTTCTCGTCGCGCCGCGACGGGGTGGCTGATCTGTACGTGGTCAGCGCCGCTGGCGGCCCGGTGACCCGCCTGACCGAGACCGAGGTTGCCGAGCTGGACCCCGATTGGCAACGCTGACCTCCCCCCCTCCGATTTCGGCGTGGGGGCGTTTATTCTTCGCCGCCCGGCGGACTGGTCGCAGTGAGAGGCAAGCGCAAATAGCAGATAGCCCGCTTGCTGCACTCGCTTGATGGCGGGTGGCCGATTGGCTCATCCGCCATCCGCTATCCGCAGCACCGCGACCTCCATCCACTGGGGGCGCGGGATCGGCAGGAGGCGGTAGGCGAAACGCCCCCACGGCGTGGCGACCATCGCCTGGTTGTCGATCCACATCACGAAGCCCAGCGGCCCGCGCGGCGACGTATCCGCAGCCAGCACGGTCTGATCGTCCACGCGGAAGATCGCCCGCCCGACCTCCCAACGTAGCTCGTAGGTGTGCCACTCGGTCATCGGCGCGTCGATGAGCGCCTCGCGGACGCCGATGGCCCGCTGCCCGACCGGCCACAGCGCCCGGTACAACGGTCGGATGTTCATCAGCGGCACGGCCAGGGGCGCGGTCGGCGCGAGAAGCAGGAAGGGCAGGCGGCTGGCGTCCATGGTGGCCGCCTTCCAGCCGTGGCCGGGCGTCTCCAGGTCGAGCTTCATATCCGAGTCCGGCGAGGCGTAGAAGAACCAGATCGCGCGCGGCAGGGCGGGCCGGGCCGTGCCCGCCGTCATCACGAACGGGTCGTTCCAGAAGCCGAAGCCCGCCGTGCCGACCAGCTCGCCTGCCGGGTGCGAGAAGCGCGCCCGCACGGTCAGGGTCAGGGGTGGCTTCCAATGCAGGTCGCGGCGGCGCAAGCCCTGGTAGTCATCGATCTGCGCGTCGGTGTAGCGCTGCGCGTCGCTAGCTTGGTTGATCAGCCGCCAGCTTGACCCGGTCGCCTCGAGAGCGCTGCCCGGCAGGACGTAGCGCTTCCACGGTGGGCCGGGCGGTTGGGAGAAGGTGGCTTCAAACATCGGGTCTATAGCCTCGCCGGCGGCTGCATCGGCCTGCCCACGCTTCACAGGGGGAACCGGCAGAATGTCAACCCAACCTACCCAGCCCGGTAACTGAAGGCTTGTTGCTGAGCCTCACCCCCTGGCCCCTTCTCCATTTGAATGGCTGAGGGGGAAGCCTGAGCGTTAGCGAGGTAGGGGACAAGGCCAAGAACAGGCTGAGTAGTTGCTGCGGTTCAATGATCCACGCCTATAATAACGCCGATGTATTGTTGGCTGCATCATCCAGCCGTTGAGGTGCTGGGCATGGTGATCGGGCCGCTGTTGCTGGGCGCAGCGGTCGGGGCAGGGTGGGGCTGTATATGGCCTTCGCCGCCCTGGCTCTGATCCCGGTGGCGGCGGCCTGGCCCTTGCGGTTCCCCAACGGCGCGCCATCCGCCGCGAACTACGGGCTGACATGCTGACGTGCTGAGATGCTGACGTGCTGAGATGCTGACATGCTGAGATGCTGACGTGCGCGACGTGTGAATCTTGCAACCCTGGTGGGACTCTGCTATAATGCTCATCGTCGCGGGCGTGGTTCAGTGGTAGAACGTCTCCTTGCCAAGGAGAAGGTCACGGGTTCGAATCCCGTCGCCCGCTTTGGGGGTTGACACGGCAGCCAGTCATCCCCCTTCTTTGTCCAAGCCACGCATCGGCGACGTGGCCAAGTGGTAAGGCAAGGGTCTGCAAAACCCTGATCGGCGGTTCGAATCCGCCCGTCGCCTCCTAGTATGCCGCCCTGTTGGTGCCGGGCGGCTTTTCTGTTACAATTCCTCGCGCTCATTAGGCGAACGTCTAATCATCAAGGAGTCCTCATGGTGGAAGAAAAACTGACCCAACTCAAAGATCGGCTGGCCCGCGTCCGCGACCTGGAGTATGCCGCCTATGTGCTGCAATGGGACATGGAAACCATGATGCCGCCCGGCGGGGCCGACGCCCGCGCCGATCAGCTCGCCACGCTCGAAGCGTTGGCCCACCAGTACTTCGTGGACGAGGAGATCGGCAGGCTGCTGGACGACCTCCGGCCCTACGAGGCTCAGCTTGACCCCGCCTCCGACGAGGCCAGCATCATCCGCGTCACCCGCCGTGAATACCAGAAGAAGGTGCGTGTGCCCGTCGCGCTGGTCGAGGAGATCACGCGCACCGCCTCGTTGGCGCATCATGCCTGGGTCAAGGCACGGGAGGAGGATCACTTCGCGCACTTCCAGCCGCTCCTGCAGCGGACGGTCGATTTAGCGATCCAGTGGGCGGAGTGCTTCGACGGGCAGGGCAACCCCTACAACCCGCTCCTGGATAGGTTCGAACCAGGCATGACCTACGACCAGATCGACGCGATCTTCAGCGGGTTGAAGCCGGAGCTGGTCAGGCTGGTGGCCGCCATCGTCGAACACCAGGACGCAGTGGACGATCGGATTCTCCACCTTCCCTGGGAGACGGAGGCTCAACTGGCCTTTGGCCGTGAGGTGGTGGCGCAGATGGGCTACGACTTTGAGCGGGGCCGCCTTGACCTCTCGGCGCACCCGTTCACCATCCACTTCGGGCGCGGCGACGTGCGGATCACCACCCGCGTGGACGAGTCGATCTCAAGCTGCCTGATGAGCATCATCCATGAGGGCGGGCACGCCCTATACGAGCAGAACACCAGCCCGACCCTGTACCGCACCCTCCTCGACCAGGGCGCGTCGTACTCGGCCCATGAATCGCAGTCCCGCTTCTACGAGAACATCCTGGGCCGCAGCCGCCCCTTCTGGCGACACTTCTACCCCCGGCTTCAGGCGGCGCTGCCCGCCCTGCGTGACGTGGATATCGAGACGTTCTACCGGGCGCTGAACCGCTCCCGGCCATCGCTGATCCGCGTCGAGGCCGACGAGGTGACCTACGGCCTGCACATCATCCTGCGCTTTGAGTTGGAAAACGACCTGATCAACGGGCGCGTACAGGTGGCCGACCTGCCCCATGAGTGGAACGCTCGCATGGAACAGTACCTCGGCCTGACCCCGCCCAACGACCGCCTGGGCGTGCTTCAGGATATTCACTGGGCGCACGGCTACATCGGCTACTTCCCGGATTACCTGCTGGGGACGATCTTCTCGGTGCAGCTCTGGGAGCGGCTGAAGCAGGATAACCCGCAGGCAGAAGCCCAGGTGGAGCGCGGCGAGTTCGGCCCGATCAACGCCTGGATGCGGGAGCAGGTGCAGCAGCACGGCATGAAGTTCACCCTGCCGGAGCTGGCTCAGCGGATCACGGGCGGCCCGCTGAAGTGGGAGCCGTACATGAGCTACCTGCGGGCCAAGTACGGGGAGATCTACGGGTTGAGTTGATAGCGCACCCCCCGGGCTGATGAAAGGCGCTTTTGACTCCGCCCTCCGCCCTGTTTACCAAGGGAGCAATTGCCATGCGAGATCAGCTCGATCAACTCAAGGCCCTGCTCGCTCGTGGCATCGACCTGACCTATGCCGCATTCCTGCTGAGCTGGGATCAGGAGACCAAGATGCCGCCTGGCGGGGTGCAGGCCCGCGCCGACCAGATCGCCACCCTGCAAAGCCTGGCCCATGAGTTCTTCACCGCTGACGCTGTCGGCGCGCTGCTGGACGAACTGGCGCCCTACGCCGATTCCCTGCCCCACGACTCCCACGAGGCCAGCCTGATCCGCGTCACCCGGCGCGATTATGAGAAGCGGCGGCGCGTGCCGGCGGCGCTGGTCGGGGAGCTGGCGCGGGCTTCCGCGTTGGGCAAAAAGGCATGGGCCGAGGCTAAGGCGGGCGACGACTTCGCCCACTTCCAGCCCCACCTGGAACGGATCGTCGCCCTGCGGATCCAGTGGGCGGAGTGCTTCGCGCCCTTCGCGGATCGCTACGACCCGCTGCTCGATCATTTCGAGCCAGGGCTGGACACGCCACAGATCGCCGCCGTGTTCGAGGCGCTCAAGCCGGAGCTGGTGACGCTGGTCGCGGCCATTGCCGAGCGCCGCGCTGCGGTGGATGACCGGGTGCTCCACGTGACCCTGCCCGACGAGGCCCAGATCGCCTTCTGCCGCCAGGTGACCGAGTGGCTGGGCTACGATTACCAGCGGGGCCGCCTTGACCTCTCGGCGCACCCATTCACCACGCGCTTTTCGATGGACGATGTGCGGATCACTACCCGCATCCTGCCCGGCAACCCGATCAAGGCGCTGATGAGCGCCATCCACGAGGCCGGGCACGCGCTGCACGCCCAGCACATCGACCGGGCGCTGTACCGCACCGGGTTGGACGTGGGCCTGATGATGGCGATCAGCGAATCCCAGTCCCGCTTCTACGAGAACGTGCTGGGGCGCAGCCGGGCCTTCTGGCGCTTCCTGTTCCCGCGCTTCCAGCGTGCTTTTGCCCCCCACTTCGACGCCGCCGACGCCGAGACGTTGTACCGCGCCGTCAACCGCGTCGAGCCGGGGTTGACGCGCGTCGAGGCCGACGAGGTGACCTATGGCCTGCACATCATGCTGCGCTTTGAGCTGGAGCACGACCTGATCAACGAACGGGTGCGGGTGGCTGACCTGCCGCGCGAGTGGAACGACCGCATGGAAGCCTACCTGGGGGTGCGGCCCACCACCGACCGGGAGGGCGTGCTGCAAGATATCCACTGGTCGCAGGGGGCCTTCGGCTACTTCCCAGATTACCTGCTGGGCAGCATCCTGGCCGCACAGCTCTGGGCGCGGATGCAGGAAGAAATCCCGGAGGTGGAGGCGCAGATCGGGCGCGGGGAATTCGGGCCAATCCTGCACTGGCTGAGCGAGAAGGTGATGCGGCACGGGCGCAAGTTCACCCTGCCGGAGCTAGCTCAGCGGGCAACAGGCGGGCCGCTGTCGTCGGGGCCTTATGTGGCCTATCTGCGCGGTCGGTATGGCGAAATTTACGGGGTGTAATGGCCTGGCGGCGCCGCGTGGTATAATGACCATCACTCCAGGGGCGGTGGCGAAACGGCAGACGCCGCGGACTTAAAATCCGCTGTCCGCAAGGACGTGTGGGTTCGAATCCCACCCGCCCTATTAAAGTGGGAACCATTCTGAACCATTCGCTATAGCGGCGGAGCCGTTCGCCAGGTGCGGATCGGGAATCCTTCCGATGCGTCCAACTCAACTATCGGCTACATGGGAGGGCGAGGATCCGCCCGTTCCGTTGCGGCACTCGGTTGCATTGGGTGTGGCTGGAATGTGGAGGTTGTGGGGGAGGGAAGAAGAAGGGAGAAGCGGTGAGAGGGCAGATCGCCCCCTGGTGGCGGGTGTGAGCCAGGGCCTCACGCAGAGTGCGGCGCACGGTCTGCCACATGTCCGCGAGAGCAAGGATGGGATTAAAAGTGCGCTCCAGGTCTTGCAGGGCGCTGTAAGCGTCGTCGAGAGAGGGGGTGGCCCACAGGGCTTTGAGGCGGAAGCGGACGAACTGGGCGGCCTGCTGTCCAGCTTGGGCTTGGTAGGCGGCTAAGTCCGGCGCCACAGGTGGAAGAGGCGGCGTTGGTGGGTGGCCTGGGGCAGGACGTGCTCCGACACTTCGCCATTGGCAGGCCCTGGGCGAGAAGATTCGCATTGTCCACCAGTTGGAACTCTCCTTCCCGGCCACCAACCAGTACGCCTATGAGCGGCGGGGGTGGTAGATCAAGAGACGGGATCGGGCTTGCGCCTGATCTTTTTTTGTGGCGCGATAGTGAGCAGAGAGGTCATACCGCACTTCCCATAGTTGCAGCGAAGCCTTATAATGGGTGTAAGGACCTCTGTTTGGGGGAGCGGGAATGGCGCAGCACCCATTTTACGCCAACCTGTATGCGCTGGTCATCGGTATTGACACCTACCGCGATGCTCGCTTCCGACCGCTTGGTGAGGCGGAGAAAGATGCACGCCTGATGCAGCAGGCGCTAAAGGGGCGGGGGTTCAAGATAGCGTCGCTGATGGGGAAGAAGGCCACCCGCCAGAGTGTCTCCACTAAGCTCGCCGAGCTGGTCAAAGTCACCCAAGAGAATGACCTGGTATTGGTTTACTACAGCGGCCATGGAGCACCCTTCGACCAGACTGCCTGCATTGTGCCCTATGACGCTGACCAGGATGAATTGCTATCTGTCATCACTCTGGATCAACTCACCTTCCAGTGCCAGCAGGCAAAAGCGCGCCATGTGGGCTTTGTCTTTGACGCTTGCTTCAGCGCGCTTGTTATGGGCGTAGTCGAGAAGCCAAAATCCTCTGACCCGGCCAGCAAATTGCTAGAACGAAGAACCTATATGGCGCTCTCAGCAGCGGCGGGGCTGGCCGATGACGTCCAATCCATGACACGCTTTGTGCTGGCCGAGATGGATCAGGGCGCTCCGGACGAGACTACCGGCCTGTTTACCTTCTCAGATCTCTGCTACCGGGTGCGGAAACAGATGCTGGTTGAAGTAGGGAAAAAGCAGATACCTCAGTTTGGGCATCTGCCCAGGAGCGAGGGCGGGGACATTATCCTTGCAGCCGACGTAGGTCTGCGATTGCCAGCCAGCTTACTTGCCAACCTGCACTCTGAGGAATGGTACATGCGGCTGGGCGCGGTCACAAGCCTGATCGAGATCGCCAAAAGCAGCTCTGCACTCACGCCCCTGGCAGTGCAACAACTGGAATACCTGAGACGTGATCCTGACCAGCGTGTGCGGGAAGCTGACGAGCGCTATTTCGGGGAACCG
>DAOTYF010000112.1:0-72542 GCA_034434995.1 Anaerolineae bacterium | reverse complement strand
ACGTAGCGATGTCCCCACGTCCAGCATGGGTCGGCCATATTGGTGTAGGCCCACACTGCAAGGCTGCCCATCAGCAGCCTTGCAGTGTGGGCCTACACCAATATGGCCGACCCATGCTGGACGTGGGGACATCGCTACGTGTTGTTAGCCCAGAGCGAGATCGTGCAGGCACCGCAGAAAAGTGGCGTCCGCTCCCTGGATGGCTGGGCTGCCTACGCTCAGCCATCAGGACATCTGGTCGTGAAGCGTTTTCACCCCGATCCCCGGGCGGCCTATCCTGACTTTGGCTGCACGGTAGAAACCTACGCGGATACCAGGATGCTGGAGTTGGAGACGCTCGGCCCACTCACACGTCTAGCTCCCGGTGCAGCAGTAGAACACGTTGAGGATTGGTTCCTGTTCCAGGGCGTGCCGCCGATCCACACCGAGTCCGACGTGGATGCCCATGTTCTGCCCAGGGCGCTGGATACCTCAGCCTGAAGCCTCTAGCCTGAAGACCCCGCTCAGCGCACGATAGGCGGTGGCATGACCGCTGCGATTGCATCCTCCAGCTCGGCCTGCATGATGCCTAGTTCAGCCAGTACGTCGAGCGCTGCGTTGCGCTCACCACGAGCCAGCCCCATGGCCATGTGGAGCGGCGTCACAGCGAGATGGCCGCGATTCCACGCCTCGCCGAGAGCATATCCCAGAATGTGCTGGGCTTCTTCGCTGAGCGGGATACGACCCGCGCCAGGAGGCGCAGCGCCGCTGGTGAGATAAGGATCGAGGGCCTCAGCGCTTAGCCCCATCTGATCCACCAAGACGTTCCTGGCGGGGGTATGCAGTGATATCAGCGCCACCAGCAGATGCAGGCTGGTGACCAAGCCTGCGCTGTAGCGGCGGGCTACGTCCATCGCCAGGCTCAATACCCAGGCCCCTTCCAGTGTGAACCGGTAGGTATGTGCCCCCTCGTCCTGAATGGCCGGGGGCGGGGCCGCCTGCCGCAGCCTGGCAAGCTCCCCCAAGATGGCCGACGGGTCAAGTCGGAGGGCGGAGAGCATCTCATCAGCAGAGGTGTGAGCACAGACAATCCCGAAAAGGATATGCTCGGTATCGAGCCAGCGATGCCCCCAATCGCGCGCCGCGTCAGCGGCGCGAGCCAGAGCCGCCCTTACTTCATCAGCCAGATCAAGGCTGCCCCCAACCCGATCATGGGGAGCCGCCGATTCGGACAGATAGCCATGCAACACGCTCGGCGTGGCGCCCAGAGTCGTCAGCACGGCGCTCGCCAGCCCTCTGCTTTCCCGCGCGAGGGCGTACAGCAGATGCTGGCAGCCTACAAACCCATGCCCCAACCCATCCGCCTCATCCGACGCCAGGGCCAGCACACGCTCGAAACGCTCGGTGGGCTGCGGGCGCTGCCTCAAATCTCCGCCTGCCATCATAGCCGCACACCGATCCGCGCCTCCAGCTCGGCGATCTGCTGTCGGATGGCCCGCCGCCGCTCCAGCGCGCTTTGCACCGGTGTCAGGAGTGTGGCCTGGAATTGCGCATCGAAGTCGGTGAACTGGGTCACCACGTCCTGCCCTGGCACAATCACCTGATCCTGGATCGGTGCGGTCAGCGTTCCCACCAGGTTCCTGGTTTGATCGCGGCCAAACCACTCTGCCAGCGGGTTGAGCACTTGGTCGCGGATGCCTTCGACCATCGCAGGCAGGCCCGCGATCACGGCCTGAATGGCTTCCAGCCCAGCACGCGCACGATCACCCAGCCCAAACGGCAGGTTATTCAGCACCCATACCACAAAGTTCGTGATCTGCTGAGCAAACGGTTCCACTGGCTCGACAGCTTGCTGTACCTGGCGCTTAACATACTCAATATCTAATGCCAACGTGGAAACGCGCCGGGAGAGCCAGCGGATTCCATCGCTGGGGGCGGGGAAGGCATCCAGGAAGCGCTGGATAACTGCTAGCCCCTCGTTCAGACCAGAGTTGAGAACCCCTAACACCCCCATTGCGCCTGCCAGAATAGTACTGACTGTACCCAGGGCAGTCTCGAGCAGGTCATCCAGGCCAGTTCGATCCAGCTCCTGCCATAACTCGTTGAGGGCAGTGAGATCGGCTACCTGGCTACGTAATGCTTCAAGTTCGGTCTGAGCCGCGTCAAGATCGCTGAGGGCCTGATCCCGCTCGGCCTGGGTGGTCGCAAGCTGGTACTGAAGGTCTGCGACCTGTTGGGCCAGCTCGCTGGGGTCCGCATCGAGATAAGAGCCGTCCACCTGAGACCCGTATGGAAGGATGACTGGCGTCGCCGAACGGCGACGTTCATTGTAGAGCAACGCGGCACTCCCACCCAGTGCTAGTGCCGCCGCTCCTCCGACCAGCAAACGCAAGACGAAGTCACGCCGTCCTTCATCGGGGACTGCTGCTGGTCCCCGCGGCTCTTCCTCCTTCACCTTGGGGAGGTTCAGCACAGTATGATCCGGAAACTCGGCGATGATCTCGCCTTCGACGATGTCGCTATCCGGCGCGGCGCTCCGCGCATCTTTTGACTCTGGCATCTTGCTTTGCTCCACACAATTCCCTGCCGTGCCTATCGGTCGCGGTAGTATCCCAGGCGGCGCAGGGCCTTCTCGTCCTTGCGCCAGTTCTTTAGCACCTTGACCCACAAGTCTAGATACACCCTCGCATCCAGTATTTCCTCGATGTCAGGGCGAGCCGCCTCACCGATCTGCCTGAGCATCCGCCCGCCCTTCCCGATGATGATTCCCTTCTGGCTAGCGCGCTCGACATAGATCGTGGCCGCAATGTAAATGAGTCTCTCATCGCGCTCCGTAAACTCATCCACCTGCACCGCGACGGAATGCGGAACTTCCTGTTCCAGCAACAGCAGCACCTTTTCGCGGATGATTTCGGCGACATTGTCGCGGAGCTGCACATTGGTAAGCTGATCCGGGGGATAGTAGCGCGGGCCTTCGGGCAGCGCAGCAATGATCGCTTGAAGTAGCCGATCCCGCCCCCCACCCTCCAGTGCACTGAAGGTGATCGGCTCAGCTTCGGGCACAAGAGCATGATAAGCTGCCTGATGAGGCAGAGCCTTCGCGGGCTTGATCCGATCCGCCTTGTTCATGCCCAGGATGATCCGCTTGCCCTCGAGATTGCGAAGCGCTTGTGCGATCATCTCATCAGTCTTATCCGGCATCTGTGAGACATCAACCAGAAAGAGGATCACATCGGCATCGGGCATGGCTTCCTTCGCCACCCTGACCATATATGCGCCCAGCTTGGTGCGAGCGATGTGAATACCCGGGGTATCTATAAAGATGATCTGCGCGTCATGGCGCGTGAGAATCCCGATCTGGTCGCTACGGGTGGTCTGCGGCTTGGGCGTAACGATAGCAACCTTCTCACCTAGAAAGGCATTCATCAGAGTTGACTTGCCAACGTTAGGTTTGCCGACGACTGCCACATAGCCCGCACGGTGACCTGGCGGCAGGCTCTCAGTTGAAGGAAGGTCTCCTTCACCCAGCGCGGCGTCATAATCAGTCGGCTTATCGGACATCAGGCTTCCCGCCGGAACAGAGCGAAGTTTAGCTGGCAACCGCAAGGGGCCTTATGCGCCATATGCCCCAATGCTTGGACGACCCAGCAGCATCACGCGCCGGGTTTTCTGAAATCGGGGTGCATCCCCTCAGCGAAACGCTTCACCTCGAAGGTAAAGTTCGCCGCGTCGCGGTGCCCTGCTTCATATTGAAGCAATTCCACATAGCCATACTCCTCATTCAGGCGCAGGCTTAGCACATCCTCACTCACGCCTGAGGTAGGCACGACCTTGGTGATCATGTCACGAGCCCAAGCAAATGCACCGGGCACGCTGAACAGCCAGAAGTCGGACCCGGCCTTGATCTCGCGCCATTCGCCGTGCCATAGATGCCACAGCTTGCCGCCAACAAATGCCAGTTCGTGGTCGCCAAATCGATTCAACTCTCCGCCGAGGTAACTGACCCTCACCCAATAGTCCTCAATGCCATGCCAGCGCCAGCGTTGTATTCCCTCGACCAAATTCGTCAGATGATCTGCCATTGCATTCCTCACCACAGTTGCACCAACTGAATACGTATCTCCTCATTATAGCGCCGACTGCGCTAGGGCAACCCGGAGCGGGACAGCCAGGGAAGTTCTTCAACCCCCGAGGGAGGAACCAGATATACGCGAACCGTCGTCTTCCGCAACCAGGCCGGGGCACGTTCGTCGTCGGGCGGCAGCGACGCCCAGGGCCTGGCATCCGGATCAACCCATAGGGCGGCATCCAGTCGCGCCAGCGGCCCGCCGCACCTCCCCTCAATACAGACAAAAGCAGCCGGAGGCCGGGCCAGATCGATCTGCTTGATGAACCGATCTTCCCACTCCCCATTTGAGACGCGCCACCCAGCCACATCACCGCGTGGAAACAGATCGCCCTTGTGCAGCAGAAACTCCAAAGCGTCCTTACCCCTGTAGACTCGGCGAAAATCATCCCTCGCAAGGGAAGGGATCAACCAATCCGGTTCGTAGAGGAACGCAAGACCGTAGCAGATCAACACACTGCCGCAATGCAGCAATGTCCCAGGCAGTCCGGCTGATAGCTCTCCAACCAGCAATAGGGTCTGCGCCGGGTTTCCGGCCTTCCACACAGCGCCACTCAGCCTATCGCAGGGCTTATCCTGCTCGGCCATCGCACGGCCTCACCTCGAGAAGTACCTGAGCGCGATGCGGATGCGCTCCTCCACATCGTCGGGGGCATCGCGGGGGATCGATTGCAACGCGGCCTGTGCCTCGACGATGCTGTAACCGAGGGCGGTCAACGCCTCAATGACCTCCGTATCGAGCGAGGTCACCGCAGCCAGTCCGGCTGGGAGCATTTCCGGCAGTAACTTGCCTTTCATATCCAGTACGATCTGTTGGGCCGTCTTCTTTCCCACCCCCGGAACGCGCGAGAGGATTGCGGCATCCTCGGCGTGAATCGCGTTCGCCAGCACCTCTGGCGAGAGGGTGCTCAGCACGCTCAGTGCCAGGCGGGGCCCAACACCAGAAACGCCCAACAACATCTGGAAAATCAACTCTTCCTGCTGGTCGAAAAAACCATACAACGTCAGCGAATCTTCCCGCACGACCAGATGGGTGTATAGAGCCACCTCACGCCCAATCTCACCCGCCAGCCGATTATAAGCCCCCGTGGGCACGAACACCTCCAACCCGATCCCACCGACTGCAATGACCGCCGACTGCTCACGCACGGCCTGCACAATGCCCTGAATAGACGCGATCATAATGCCTCTCGATTGCGGTGTCTTGACTGCCCATGCCAATGATAACTGCTTTCCGGCCCATTGACACACCAGAGGTCCACCCGTTATGATCGGTAAACACGGTAATTCAGACCGCTCATATCGACAATACTCCGAGGAGGACTTCTATGGCAGTCTCGACACCCGCCATCCGGGCACAAGTCTCTGCCGAACCAAACTGGCTTCACAGCCGCGATTGGGATCTCACCTTTATCTCGCTCAGTGTGGTGCTGGTCGCTGCCCCCTATCTCATTTACCTGGGCCTGCTCCAGCTTGAGGCGCTCCTTGCGCCCGCAGCCAGCCTGCTGGGAGCGAGTATGGATAGCCTGAGCCGCAATATCGTCAACGGGGTAGTGGCCCTGATCGTGGGTGGCCCGCACATGTATGCGACCTTCACCCGTACTGCCCTGGATAGAGACTATACCAGCAAGCACCGCTTCATGATCTGGACATCGCTAGCTATCCCTGTCATCGTGATCGCCCTGGCGATGATCCACTTGACTTTGCTGTTGACGGTCTTCTTCTTCTGGGCATCCGTGCACGTCTTGCATCAGATCGTTTACATTACGGAGCTGTACAATCACAAGCAGGCAGCACCCCTGTCACGGTTCTCGCGCCTCGCCGATTACCCCGTTGTTCTAACCTCGCTATACCCGCTGGCGGCCTGGAAGATGTCCCTCAATCAATTCACTATCGGCCCCAACAATATCAGTGAGGTCGTGGGGCAGATCCTCGGCCTGGTTGGGCTTCAGGTTGGCCCCTGGATGATCTGGGTCGCGGGGGGAATGTTTGGACTCTCGTTGCTGTTGTGGCTCGTCAAATCGGCTATTGAATGGCAGCAGGGCACGCTGCATGGCCCCAAAACGCTTTTCATCGCGCTGACGGTTGTGGCAGCCTTCTTTGTGCCCGCACTGGGCAATCTCGATACGGCTTTCCAGGGCATGAACGTGTGGCACTCCCTCCAATACCTCGCCTTAACCTGGATGCTCAACCACCTTCGCCAACAGCGCGGTGAGTTGGATAATTCGCCATTCGTGAAGCGATTGTCAGTTGACAACACCGCTCGTAAGTTCTACCTGTTCAACGTTGGTCTGACCGTTGCTGACGTGTTGTTGGCAGGGGTGATCTTCCTGGTACTGCGCTACGTGGTTGGTCAGCCATTTGACGCCGCCTTCGACCGTTCTTACTACATTGCGGTGCTCAGCTTTCTGTGGGTTCACTACTATCATGATCATTTCCTGTTCGCTGAGCCTCAGGTGATTTCAAGCTGACGCGCAACCCAAGCCACCACCCACAGGGGCAGGCTGGTAGCACAGCCTGCCCCTTGTTTATGCTTGTACCCTCAGGACGGTCCGGTTAAAATCGCAAAGTTGATGAGGCAGACCGGCGTGATTGACAGCCAGCTAATCGCAGCCATCGAGCACAAGTCCGAGGTGCTCGCCGGCAACCGCCCCGGCGACCCCCATGAGCGCACCTTGTTTGTGTATCTCCCGGCCAGTTATGACCACGACCAGCAGGCTCGCTTTCCGGTCGTCTGGGTTCTGGCAAGTTTCGCCAGTTGGGGTCAGCGACTCTTCAACCTCGAAGCGTGGGATGAGAACATCGTCCAGCGCATGGACCGTCTGGTGCGGGAGGGCAGAGTCAGGCCGATGATCATGGCTTTTCCCGATTGCTTCACCCGCTATGGGGGCAGCCAGTACGTCAATTCGTCGGCGGTGGGTCGCTACGAGGATTACATCACGCAGGAGTTGGTTCCCCTCGTCGATAGCCAGTTCCGCACCCTGGCATCGCGTGACCATCGCGGGGTGATGGGCTCCTCCAGTGGAGGCTATGGGGCATTGATGCTGGCCATGCGTCACCCCGATCTGTTCGGGGCTGCCGTTTGCCACAGCGGCGATATGCTCTTCGAGCACTGCTACTGGCCCGACATCCCTGGAGCGATCCGCGCTCTGGATGTCATGGGCGGGATCGACGGTTTCCTTGCCAGTTTCGGCTTGCAGCAGAAGACCGACGATTGGTTCAGGGCACTCAATCTTATCGCCATGAGCGCGTGCTACTCCCCTAACCCAGATAGCCCGCACGGCTTCGATCTACTCTGCGACGCGCATACAGGCGAAATCCAGGAGGAAGTTTGGCAGCGCTGGTTGGAACACGACCCTCTGCGCGCTGCCCCCCAGTACCTGGATCAGCTACGCTCCCTGCGCCTGTTGTACTTCGACTGTGGCCGCCGCGACGAGCACAACCTTTTCCTGGGCGCACGGGCCTTGCACCGCCTCTTGGAACAACACGGGGTGCGGCACATCTATGAAGAGTTCGACGGTGGACACAGAGGCAACAACTGGCGGTATAACACGTCTCTACCCTTGCTTTCCGACGCCCTTACTCCCTACCCAGGCTAGCTCAGAGATGCGCTTCTCAACCCATCTGCTGCTGGTTGCCCTGATCATCATTTTGATGATGGTCGCCTGCCGTCCCCCCCGTGACATCATCATCCTGGTTACTGCCACGCCAGGAGGCGCTGCCGCGCCTCAGATCGGCGGAGGCGGACAGCAAGGCGCTCTGGGACCACCCACACCGACACTGGATCCGTCGCTGGCGCCAACACCCACCTTTATCCCCACCCCCAACCCGACCCGACCCGCTGTCATTGATCCCAACCAGGATCAGCTTCATGTGGTTCAATCTGGCGAAACCCTTAACTGGATCGCTCAGCAGCATGGGGTCACGCTGGAGGCAATCATCGCCGCCAACGGCTTCGCGGATACCAACGTGATCATCTATCCCGGTCAGGTGGTGATCATTCCGCAAGCAGTACAGGCGATGGGGCCATCGTTTAAGATCATCCCGGATAGTGAACTGGTGCTCGGGCCTGGTGTGCGAGGCTTCAGCGTGGCCGAGTTCTTGCGCGGGCGATCCAGCTTCCTGGAAACCTACACCGAGGAGTTGGATGGGCGATTGTGGTCGGGGCCTGAGATTGTAGAGCGAGTCGCTCTGGAACAGAGTGTCAACCCCCGGTTGCTGTTGGCGCTGCTTGAATACGAGACCCACTGGACCAGCCAGCCCATGGTTGATGCAACGGCTGCCCTGTACCCGATGAACTATTCCGACCGCCCTTCGCAGGTCTATGGCCTCTATCGTCAGTTGGACTGGGCAGCCAAAATGCTGAACACCGGCTTCTACGGCTGGCGCGAGCGCGGTATGGCTGCTGCCCTGTTGGCTGACGGAACACGCGCTGGACTCGATCCCACCCTTAATGCGGGCACGGCAGGCGTCCAGGTGCTGCTGGCACAGACCCGCGACCTGCCGACCTGGTTGGCAGCCACCCATCACGCCGGGTTCTTCGCCACCTACGTCAGCCTGTTTGGCGACCCATTCCGGTACGCTACTGAGCCACTGATCCCACCTGATCTAGCTCAGCCGCCCATGAGTTTTCCCTGGGCTGACGACGAGACCTGGTACTACACGGGTGGCCCGCACGGGGGCTGGGGATCGGGGGCGTCGTGGGCCGCGCTCGACTTCGTCGCCGGTGACGAGTTGACCGGCTGCGAGCCGTCGGCTGCCTATGCCCGCGCGGTTGCGGATGGGGTCATCGCCCGGAGCGAGTGGGGTATCGTGGTGCTCGACCTGGATGGGGATGGTTACGAAGGCACGGGTTGGACCGTGTTTTACCTGCACCTGGCCACGGAGGACCGCCAGGTAGCAGAAGGTCAGAGAGTGCGGCAGGGCGACCCGATTGGGCATCCCTCTTGCGAGGGGGGAGTTAGCTGGGCCACACACCTGCACATCGCCCGGCGCTACAACGGCGTGTGGATCGCGGCAGACTGTACGGAGTGCCTGCTCACCGACCCATCTCCCCAGTTGAACCTTGGAGGATGGCTGGCTTACTCCTTTGGCCGTGAGTACGATGGCTCATTAGTCAAGGGAGATCAACATCGCGAGGCTTGCACCTGCCGCGAGGCCCTCAACACCTTGACTGGCGCAGACGACGACTAGGCCGGCTGTGCCCATCTCGCCATCGGCTCAGCCGCCAGCATTACCTCTGGTAGCCCAACACCTCCACAACGCTCCGCACAGCTTGAGCCGATTTATCGAGCATGGCCTTCTCTTCGTCGCTGAGCCTCATCTCGATGATGCGCTCGATGCCATTGCTCCCCAGCACACAGGGCACACCGATGAACAGGTCATGGTAGCCATACTGGCCGCTGAGGTAAGCCGCGCACGCGATCACGCGCCGCTGATCCTTCAGGATCGACTCCACCATGCTGACGGTCGCAGACGCCGGAGCATAGTAGCCGCTGTACCCCAACAGGCTGACGATCTCCCCCCCACCTTTGCGCGTACGCTCGATGATCGCATCCAGCCGGTCGCGGGACATCAGTTCCAGCACCGGGATTCCGGCCACGGACGTATGGTGGGGTAGCGGAACCATCTCGTCCCCGTGACCACCCAGCACGATCCCGTGAACATCCTTCACCGAGACGCCTAGCTCCATCGCTATGAAGGTCTTGTAGCGGGCCGTATCCAACGCCCCCGCCTGCCCAATCACACGATGGGCAGGGAACCCGCTCTCATGCAACGCCACGTGACACATGGCATCGAGCGGGTTCGACACGACAACCAGGATAGCATTGGGCGAATGCCGGACAAACGCCCTGACTACATCGGCCACGATTCTCTGATTCGTCCTAACGAGTTCATCCCGGCTGGGGTACTGCCCAGTGACCGGGTCTTTCTTGCGCGGAACTCCGGCGGTGACGACGCATACGTCGGAGTTGGCCGTCTCCGCATAATCATTCGTCCCCACGATTCGCAGGTCGAACCCTTCCACGGGCGCAGATTGCTGGAGATCAAGCGCCTTGCCCTGGGGCAGCCCCTCAATGATGTCTATTAGCACCACATCGGCCAGATCGCGGGCCGCGATCCAATGTGCTGCTGTTGCCCCCACGTTGCCCGAACCGATGATGGTCACCTTCTTGCGCATAGGCGAGAACCTCCAGAGTATGTTGAACAGCGAACGGAGTCAGCTTCCGCGCCGTCTGGGCGAAAGCTGCTGTTGAAGGGCCTCCAAGGCGGCCCAGTCGCCTCGTGCCGCCAGCTCTGCCTGGCGCGGCCAGCTTGAGGGATCGACCGGTGTTGTAAGGTGGGCTGCCTTCAGGAGTTCTTTCAATGCCTCTGGCGACAGCCGGGCAAGCTCTTCGTATGTGTCCACGCCGGCCTGATTGAGGATCGCCTTGATCTTCGGGCCGATCCCTTCGATCCGGGTCAGGTCCTCCGCCACAACCGGATGGCCTTCAATGCGGTGCGTTTCTTGTGCTGGAATGTGCGGATCAGGGTGTTTCTCGCCGCCTTCCGGCCAGCTCACCGTCAACGGCCTGGGATAAGCCGGCGCAAGGATCATGGCCAAAGTGCCTATCGCCAGGGCCGCCACAGTGAAGCCCAGCCCGGCTATTCCCCCCATGCGTCCTAGGCTATCGGAGAAAACCAGCGCCAGTACCAGCAACGCTGTGCCACCCAGCGACAGCATTCCCAGGAGCGCGTTGAGACCGGGTTTGCCCGCCTCGTCGCGCCGCGAGACGATCCACAGCGTCATCCCCACGGCCATCAGCCCCAGCCCGAAGTATCGCAGAGCAGTCAGGAAGGGGTGGCTATTGAGCAGATCGCCCGACATCCCACCATAACCTAACGCCATTGCAAGCGCCATGAATCCGATGAAGAACACGGACGCGAATTGCTTTGCGACGGTTCTCACAGAGACCTCCAGGCATGTTCAGGGATGGGGTAGTGGAGTGTTGGCCAGGCTAGTTGCATTGTAGCACGCGACAAATCCATTGCCAATGCAGGCTTTCTGAGGCTTGGGTCGAAGCCAGCTAGCGGCGCGGCGCGGCAAGCCACTCATCACGCAGGATACCCAGCACCAGAATATCGTGGTAAACGCCTTCGCGGAAGAGCGCCTGGCGCCGGCGTCCCTCATGGACAAACCCGACCTTCTCATAGGCCCGGATCGCTCGTGGGTTGAAATCGTACACGTCAAGCTGGATACGGTTCAGATTGAGTTCCTGGAAGCCAAAGCGCAGGATGACCCGTATGGCATCCGAGCCATATCCTTTGCCCCAGTGATCTTTCTCCCCGATCAAGATGCCGAGGGTTGCCACGCGATTCTTCTGCTCGATGCCGAACAGGCCGCAGTTGCCAATCAATCTGTCCTCGGCCAGTGTGCGGATGCTGAAGTGATAATTGTCGGTGTCCTTGATCGCCCTCTCGTACCAGGCCGTTTCGGCCTCTTCGCTGTGGGGAACGAGAACACCGGGATCAATGAACCGTTGGACTTCGTAGTCCTGAAACCAGCGGGTGAAGACTGGAATATCTTCGCGGCAGAATGGGGTCAATCGGATCAATTCGCCGTCAAATAGGTTCATGGCACTTGAGCCGGGGCAGGCTCGGCGGTTTGAACGGGCAGTGGGAGATTCTCGGCCTGAAGCACATGCCTTAGCGCCGTGATGCTGACCTCCAGCATATCCAAAGAAGGCTCACGGGTGGTCAGGCGCTGCAGGGCAAGCTGCGGCCTGACCAGGATTCGCGCGATGGGGTTGCGGATGTGGCGTGCCAGCAGCCGGATGTACTCGTATGAAATCCCAGCAATGATCGGCAGCAGGACAATCCGCGACAGCAGCCGGATGAGGATGGGGGGGCGGCCCAACAGGCTGAACATGACCACTGAGATCACCACCACGACCAGCAAGAAGCCCGTCCCGCAGCGCGGGTGTTCGAGCGGGTAAAGGGCTACCGAGTCGGGCGTGAGGGGTGCACCGTCTTCGTATGCGTTGATCGCCTTGTGCTCAGCGCCGTGATAGGCAAACAGACGCTGGATTTCGGGAATGCGCCCGATCAGCCAGATGTAGCCGATCACCAGCCCCAGCCGGATCACGCCTTCGATCACATTCCCTGCCAACGGCACATCCAGTCCAAACAGGCGATGCAGCCCATCCGCGGCGGCAGCAGGTAGCAGAAAGAACAGCCCGATGGCCATCACCAGGGAAAGAGCCAACGTGCCTCCTGCCAGCGGCCCGCTGAACTGCGCCTCCCCACCAAGCGCGATGTCTGCCGAGAAGTTCAGGGCACGCACGCCCAGCCCCAGAGAATCCCATAGCAATCCCAGCCCCCGCACAAAGGGAATGCGACTCAGGCTGCCATTATACAGGGGCGAGTTGATCGGTTCTTCATGAACGATGATCTGTCCGTTGGGAGCGCGCACAGCTACGGTCAGATGCGAGCTGCCTCGCATCAACACTCCTTCGATCACCGCCTGACCACCATAATTGAACGGTTGGGGCATACCTTCCCATCCTCAGCACAAGACTTGCCCATGTAGAGCCTGTCGGATTGTAGCGACAAACGCTTGGCAGGCGCAAACCCTTTTACCCTTCCTCAGCCAGTTGTTGGTAGCGCGCGCTGAGCAGGTGGGTGATCGCCACTGCCAGGGCGTCAGCAGCATCATCAGGCTTGGGGATGTCATCCAGGCGAAGCAATAACCGCACCATTTCCTGAACCTGACTCTTCGTAGCGTTGCCGTAACCGGCTACAGCCTGTTTGATCGTCGCAGGCGTGTACTCCGCAACGGGCAACCCGCAGTCGGCCATTGCCAGCAACGTCACGCCGCGTGCCTGCCCGACATTCATGGCAGTGGTGACGTTCTTGCCGAAGAGCAGTTTCTCAATCGCAGCGCTGGCAGGCCGGTATCTCTCGACAATCGCTTTCCCCTCGCGGTAGATCAGTTGGAGTCGCCGCTCGATGGGCGTGTTAGCCGGGGTGGTAATGACCCCATACCCCACCACCTCGATGTCGCTCTCCACGCCCTGCGCGACTAGCCCATAACCCGTAATCGCAATGCCAGGATCGATCCCTAGGACTAGCATCCACTCACCTCAAAAAAACAGGCGGACTCGTTACCCGTGCCCGCCCGATTCTGAGCGCCACCGCGCCCAGATGGTGTGACATTGCCAGCCGCGACGTTCAGTTGCGGAAGCGCAAAAGCCAACACACCCTAGCCAGCCACTTCGAGGGCCGCCATCAGTTCGTCGGTCATGTGTAGGTTGGTGTAGACCGCCTGGGTGTCGTCCAGGTCTTCGAGCGCCTCGATCAGCGCCATCACCTTCGTCCCAGCGTCAGCATCCAACTCGATGGGGGTCTTGGCAACCCACTCCAGTTTCGCATCTTCAATTGGCTTGCCAGCTTTTCTCACCGCATCCTGCATGGCCTGAAGCCCGTCGCGCGGGGTGACGATCTCAATGTAACCATCTTCCAGCGTGACATCGTCCGCCCCCGCATCCGCGGCCAGCATGAAAACCTCGTCAAAGTCCAACCCTTCAGCGGGCAGGCTCAGGTAGCCCTTCTGTTCGAATTGCCAGCTCACAGAGCCGGGTTCGGCCATGCTGCCACCCTGGCGGCTCAGCACGTGTTTGATCTCGGCCAGAGTGCGGTTGCGGTTGTCCGTCATCACCTGGATAAGCATGGCAATGCCGCTCGGCCCATAGGCTTCATAGAGAATGTCCTCGATCTCTGTGCCGCCCTTTTCTTCGCCCGTGCCACGCTTGATCGCCCGTTCGATATTCTCTTTGGGCATGTTCGCCCCTCTGGCCCTTTCGACCGCCAAGCGCAGAGCGAAGTTCGCCTCAATGTTGCCTCCGCCCTCGCGGGCGGCAACGGTGATCTCGCGTCCCAGCCGCGTAAAGAGCTTCCCTCGCTTGGCGTCGTTTGCGCCTTTCTTGCGCTTGATAGTTGACCACTTGCTATGTCCCGACATAGGCTTTCCTCAGAGTAAGTCCAAGCGCGCATTCTGTCCGCGCTATCCAATGAGTTTCCTACATGCTTGCGTTGATGATCGGATTATAACACGCCACTGATCCGACCAACAAAGCGGGACTCTACCTCTGCCGTGCCTGACGCCAGGTATGTATCGCTAGTTGGAGGCCCTTCCCAACTGCCGCACCGGGGTTGGCAAACAGGTTGATGATTAGCTCCACAACAGCGGGCGCGATTCTCTCCAGCCTGTCCAGATAGTAATCAATTCGATCCTGCTCTGGCCGCTCCATATCCTGTTCCTGAAGCTCCTTAAGATAGCGTTGGGCGTCCTCTTTTTCCGGCCTGGGCAGGTCAGACTGCTCTAGCAACATACGGGCCTGATCGAACAACGTGTTCCCGGATTGTTGTTGGGTAACGTGCGTTTGCGCACCCGGCCCGATGGCAATACCTGTGCCGCTGACATCCCCGGTCTGGATGGTGGTGCTGTGATCCTCGATCCTCATGTCACCACCTGAGGTATATACCTTCCCACTGACGCTGCCTATCGTGACGCTAACCTTGTTACCCTGCTCCCTATCGGGCTGATCGGCTTTCCCAGGCATAGCTTCCCCTTCCTCTGTCACAAAAACTTGCCCATCCGGGGCACGCAGGAACAGCACCGGTGTACCCCATTCCACCTCATTCGGTCGTCCCAACATGGCGATCCGCGCATCCCCCACCGCTGCATCCACTGGCTGCCAATCAGCCACCGCCCGGTAGAACGCTGTGCTGAAGACAATCGCCGCCGCATCCGAGACCTCGTACTGCATTGCCACGACCGCGCGGATGCCCCGGCGCACCAGGTGCTGAGCCACCCCAACGAACGCCACCGCCGTTGAGCCTGCTGCCCCATGGCAGGCGTTGATGACCACTAACCGCAGCGTCGTGTGGTCATGCAGTAGCGTGCCAAACACATCCCCGGTCACTGGATCGGACTTTCCCTGCTCATTCTCCAACAGCAGGATGCTATCCTGCGTTCGCTGGTCGAACACGCCATGCCCAATGAAATGCAGGATGTGGTAAGAGCCTTCCCGTAGAGCGTTGCGAAGCTCGTCCCGCGTTGCCACGTCCAGACGACGGACGGTAACCTTGCCCGCCGATTGAAGCTCAGCTAGCGCCCGCGTGATGTTGGCCCATTCGTTCTCGACAGCCAACCGGGGCTGATCGCTGGGATCGGAGATCATGACCAGCACACTCAGAGGCGGCTCTACCGGCAGCGGCCTGATCGGGTCAAGCATATCCATGTACCGTACAACTGGCGTATGGGCAGACAAAGCCAGATGCACACCCGGTACAGGATCATACAAGTATTCCCACGGCCAGGCAGCCAGCTCCGGCACATCAGCCAGCCTTAGGCGGAGACGAAGTCCCTGCTGACTCTGAGCTACTATATCCAGGCTGCGATGCAGGCACTCCCGCACGCCAGCAGTGAAGACCGCATCAAACAGAGCTTGGCCGAACCCCTGAACCGCTGCCTTGCCCGGAGCACCGTGCCAGCGTGCCTCTTTCAGCTCCCCCTCGAACCCCTGGATATCAAGCTCCGAGAACGGAGCGGTGAAGGTAACACTCGGTTCCCCCGCGGGTGACTGCGCGACCTTCGCTAGGTAAGTATCACCAGTGCGACTGATCAACAGATCGAAGTTCTGATAGACTCGGTCCGGCACGCTGGCCTCCTATCTATCCGGCTGCGCCGGCGCTGAAGCTGAAGCTCAGTCCGAAAGACACGATGCTCAGCGTAAGGTTGAGCAACGGGCGAGGCTTGGCTTCAGGCGCGTAGACCGTCGCTTGCAATGTGATCTCCGCCAGCAGGCGTCCCTTGTGCGAAAGTTCGATCAGCACGTCCTGCTTGCCCGCTTCCTCTGGCTCCAGCAGGAACCAGCGGATCGCCGTCTTGCCATCGGGCCAGACGGTCAGCATCTTTTTGCTCTCGCCTTTGACCTTGAAGCCTGCAGCAGTGACGGACACCTCGATGTCCACCGGCTTGAGCTGGCCGGTTTCACGATCCACCGGCATCGAGATCGGAACATCGCCCGTGCCAGCAGTGGCCTGCGGTTTATCGAGACCGCCAAATGGAGAGGGAGCATCGGGAAGCATCACGGCGATCTGAAGTTTCTCCTCTACCCCCACATGCATCTCCTGCGGAAATGCAGCCTCAAAGCGACGCATCTGAACTTGCGTCTTTTCCTCCGGCGGAGCGCCAATGATCACATCATGCCCAGCCACGATGACCCGCCCACCGCTTTCCACATTCTGCCCGATCTCAACATGGATGTCCGATTGTGCAGGCGGTTGAGCTAGAGCAGGTTGCTCCTCCTCCTTTGGGCTTTGAGCCGGGGCAGGCGAAGGTGGAGCCTCAGGCATGGGCGATAAGGCCGTCGGCCTGGCAGAACCCTCCGAATCCGGAACTGGGAGGCCTGCTCCGACCCTACTGCCCTCCGAATCCCAAGCGGTTCCCGCCGAAGGCATCGCCGGGATCAACCCGGCTAATTCAAAAATGCTGATCTCGCCCCAATATTGGATGTCGCGCGAGACACTCAGGTTGAGCAGGCCGACAACCTCCCCACCGCGCGTGACAACCACCATCTTCATCGGCGACCGCATCGCCGCCTCTTCTGCCTGCGCCAGGTCGCCGCTCTGTTCCACTGCCTCGACCGGCATAAGAGGCGGCTCTAGAGCATCGAGTTGTATTTCCAGAATAAGGGGGCGTTCAGCCCGGATTCGCTCGCGCAGGTCACCGAATCGGGCAGCCAGGTAACGCCCATCGCCCAGGTCAACTATCAGAGCCCACCATTCCTGCCCCCCTTCATCCTGAAGGGCACGCAGCGCTTCGGCTAGGGTGTGATCGCCGCGCATTAGGATGTAGCGGTTCGCCGGTCGCTCCAGAATGTGGTCCGGGATCGGGGTCATTGTCTCTCCCCCCTGACGGTAGATCGGCCATCGCAAGTCCGATCACAGTTTAGCACAACCTGATGTGCAACAAAATCCAGAGCGTGACAGCCTGTTTCATGGAGTTTTCACGCATAGACTGGGAAAGAGTATGCTACAATCAGTCTGGACTCTGTACGAGAGTCCTCATCCCTATCCTCACCCCGAAGAGCGCGACCAGCTATGACCCCCCATCGTAGCAGGGCGCGCGCTTCACTTTCAGCCAGGCGTGTTTCTCTACGCTGCCTCCTCTAGTAGAATCGCAGCACGAGGTGGGCTGCAATGGCTACCTCGAATGAGCGGTTTTGATCCCACCAGGCTTTGAGTTACACTAGCCGCCCGTACACGCGCCCAACACAAAGGAGTGCAGACACCGATGGAGATCCTTCAAACGCATCCGGAGATGGAAGCCCTCGGCTTCCGCAATCTCAACAGCATCTACTGGGACCTGCACACACCCCAGCTCTACGAGCAGGCCATTCGCCGCCAGGAGGGTTTCATCGCCCATCTCGGCCCGCTGGTGGTCCGCACGGGCGATCACACAGGCCGCTCCCCCAAGGATCGTTTTGTCGTTAGGGAACCTTCCAGCGAGGATCAAATCTGGTGGGGTGATGTAAACCTGCCCTTCAGCGACAATCAGTTTGATGCGCTGTTCCACAAGGTGCTGGCCTACTTCCAGGGTAAAAATGCCTTCGTGCAGAACACGTTTGCAGGCGCAGATCCAAGATATCAGATTGCCGTGCGGGTGATCACCGAGACGGCTTGGCACGCCCTGTTTGCCCGCAATATGTTCCTTCGCGCCAGGCCAGAGCAGTTGGCGGGCTATTCACCTGATTTCACCATCGTGCACGCGCCGAACTTCCACGCCGTGCCTGAAGTAGACGGCACGCGCTCATCAGCCTTCATCCTGATCAATTTCCGTCGCAAGTTGATCCTGATCGGCGGCACTAGCTACGCCGGCGAGATCAAGAAGTCCGTTTTCAGCGTCCTCAACTACCTGCTGCCACAGCAGGGTGTTGTGCCGATGCACTGTTCTGCCAACATCGGAGACAATGGCGATGTGGCGTTATTCTTCGGCCTGTCAGGGACGGGCAAGACCACCCTTTCATCCGATTCGACCCGTACCCTGATCGGCGACGATGAGCACGGCTGGTCCGATCAGGGAGTGTTTAACTTCGAAGGCGGCTGCTATGCAAAGGTGATCCGGCTCTCCCCAACCGGCGAGCCTGAGATCTACCAGACTACCCGGCGGTTTGGGACAATTCTGGAGAATGTGGCGATGGATATGAGCACTCGCCGCCTTGATCTGGACGATGAATCCTACACCGAGAATACGCGGGCCTCATACCCGATTGGCTATATCCCAAACGCCAGCCGCGATGGGATGGGTGGCCACCCGCAGAACATCATCTTCCTCACCGCAGACGCCTTCGGCGTGATGCCCCCTGTCAGCAGGCTGACGACCGAGCAAGCCAGGTATCACTTCTTGAGCGGGTACACCGCGAAGGTCGCGGGAACAGAAAAGGGGTTGGCGCAAGGGCCACAGGTGACCTTCAGCGCCTGTTTCGGCGCGCCCTTCCTGCCTCTGCATCCCAGCGTATATTCCCGGATGCTGGCCGAAAAGATTGACCGTCACAGAGTCAGCATCTGGTTAGTCAATACAGGCTGGACAGGCGGGCCTTTCGGCATAGGGCGCCGTATGTCATTGGAGCACACTCGTGCTATCATCCATGCTATCCTGGATGGGGCACTGGCGGCTGTCCCGACTCAACAGGAGCCATTCTTTGGGCTTCATATCCCTGAACAGTGCCCCAACGTCCCAGCCGGGATTCTGAACCCTCGCTACACCTGGCCTGATCAGGATGCCTACGACGAAAAGGCAAGCGAGCTGGCTGGCAGTTTCCGTGAGAACTTCAAGCAGTACGAGGCTGAGGTTCCTGACGCGGTGCTCGAAGCCGGGCCGCCCGTTGGCAGGTGAAGATGGGGCAACCGGGATAGGGGGCGCACTGCCGCACCACGACGCCTGGGCTGGCGTATCACCAGCGCCCTAACACGGCAATGAGTCCCAGCATCAGAAGCGGCCCCAGGATCGCGCCCGGCCATCCGATCAGGGAGCCGCCCAGGTAGGCAGGCCCGGCAACCCCCAGGCCAACATAGCCAACGATACCCAGCGCTGCGGGCAACCACGCAGGCCGGGACCGATAGCCGATCCAGCGCAGGCCATCCTCGCACCATGATCCCACGCTCACGACCGCGCAGATGAAGAACGCCGGGATGGCACTGATCAACAATCCCACCAGGAAAACGGGGGCGCGGACGATCCTTGCTGTGATCTTGCCGAAGTCTGTCAACGAACAACCCCTCTGATGAAGGCTCAACAGCCGTGAGTCACGACTTTAGCACAATGCAAAGTTGTGTCAAGCGCCGGCGGGCCGTTCCAGTTCCTCGCTCAGCGCACGGGCACTGGTCAGCGGCAGCCTACATGAGAAGTTCTGGCATACGTAAGCGGTAGCCCGCCCATCGAGCTGCTTCCGGTTCGCCAGGAGTGGGATGAGTTCTGCTGAACGCTCATCGCCTTCGCTGCGCAGCGCCACGACCTGATTGGGCCGGTAGGGTTTACGGATCACCTCCAGCAGCGCCGCCATATCTTCTCCAGACGCATCCCCCACCAGCGCGATCTCGTGCGGGCGACTCAGCGCAAAATCAAGCTGGGAAGCAAGATACGAGAATGCACTCGGGTACGCCTGGATGGCAGGCGCCAGCCGTGAGAAGATACGCTCAGCCTGCCTGCGCCATTCCGGGCGATCTGCCAGGATCGCCATCCGCACCAGCACCGCTATGGCACTGGATGTGCCGGACGGGGTGGCATTGTCGCTCAACTCTTGGGGCCGCGCGATCAGGTTTTCATGATCATGGGATGTATCCAAGAACCCAGCTTCGTCATCCCAGAAATATCGATTGATCGCCTCCGTCAGGGCCAGCGCCTCCTCAAACCAGCGCCGATCAAAAGTAGATTGGTATAGTTCAATGAGGGCCTCCGCTAGGAAGGCGTAATCCTCGAGATAGGCATTAAACCTGGCCTGTCCATCTTTGTATGACCGGAGTAGCCGCCCACCGTGGCGGAGCGCAGTCAGCAGGAAATTGGCGGCGCGGACCGCCATCTGGGTGTAATCGCTTCGGCCCAACACCCGGCCTGCTTCAGCCAAACTCTTGATCATCAACCCGTTCCACGCCGTCAGGACTTTGTCGTCACGCCCTGGCCGTGGACGCCCCTCCCGCGCAGCAAACAGAATAGCCCGCGCTCGCTCCACCTCTGCGAGCAAAGTATCGACTGCTATCCCTCGCCGACCAGCTACCTCGTCTGGCGGATGTGGAACCCACAGAATGGAGCGGCCCTCGAAGTTGGGCCTTTCGGTGACGCCCCAGTAATCCAGCACCATCTCGGCATCGACATGCCCGTCCAGCACAGCACGTAGCTCCGATTGCTCCCAGACGAAGAAATGCCCCTCGCGGCCCTCGCTATCGGCATCCTGTGAGCTGTAGAAACCACCCGACGGATGGGTCATCTCCCGCTGCACATAGGCGATGACTTCCTCGACCACCTGCCGATAGCGCGCAATGCCCGTGATCTGGTAGCCGTAGAGGTAGGCCCGGATCAGCAGGGCATTGTCGTACAGCATCTTCTCGAAGTGTGGCACAAGCCATCGATTGTCCACCGAGTAACGGTGGAAGCCACCGCCAAGCTGGTCGTATATCCCACCCCAGGCCATCCGGTCAAGGGTGTGGGTTGCCATTGCAAGCGCGTGCTTCCATCCATAGCGGTGGTACAACCGGAACAGGAGTTCCAGGGTCATGCTGGGTGGGAACTTCGGCTGCGAGCCGAACCCTCCCCACTGGGCGTCGAAATGGGCTGCGAGCGCCTGAAAAGCAGCTTGGAAGATGCTATCTGAGAGATGAGAGTCAGTTTGGTCGGAACCCAGGCTTATTGTGCGCCCAATGGCACGCGCCAGCTCGCCGGCGTCACGTTCCAGAGCCGCCTGATTGGTCCGGTAGACATCGGAGACCCGCCGCAGAACATCCATGAAGGAGGGCATCCCGTAACGGGGAGACTTGGGGAAATAGGTCCCCCCGTAGAACGGGCGACCATCTGGCAGCAGAAAAACCGACATCGGCCACCCACCCCCTCCGGTGATGGCCTGGACGGCGCTCATGTAGATGCTGTCCACATCGGGCCGCTCTTCACGATCCACTTTGATGTTCACAAAGTGCTTGTTCATGAACGCCGCAGTGGCTTCGTCCTCAAAGGACTCGTGTGCCATAACATGGCACCAGTGACAGGCCGAATAGCCGATGCTGAGGAAGATCGGCAGGCCCTCCTTTCTGGCGCGCTCGAAAGCTTCCTCGCCCCAGGGGTACCAATCGACGGGATTGTCCTTGTGCTGAAGCAGGTAGGGGCTGGTCTCGTGAGCTAGGCGATTCGGCATGGGATCAATGAACCGGGGTCTTGTGCCGGGGCGCGGCTGTGGGACATAGCGATCCGATCATTCAACCAACTCGGAGGCCGCTGCCTGATCCAATAACCAGACGACGGCGCCCTCCACGGGCTGGACAGCCTGTGCCGGGTACGTACTGACCCTCTGCGGTCCTTCGAGCACGGCCTTGACCACTCTGGCCTTATCCAACCCTGTGACTAGGAACAGCACATGGCGTGCATGGTTGATCACGGGTAGAGTCAGCGTCATGCGCTCAGCTCGGAGCTGAGGAACTTCGTACACGACGACCATATTGGTGCGGTCGCTAACTGCCCGTGTGCCGGGGAAGATCGAGGCGATATGACCGTCTGCTCCCATGCCCAGCAGGAACAGGTCGAAGCGCGGCCACTCGCGCGGCCCCAGATCGAAGTATCGACGGATGCGCTCCTCATACTCGCGGATGTCACCGCCTGCCAATCCTTCCGACGGCATCCGGAAAATCTGGCTCTGCGGAATGGGAACAAAGTCGAGCAGCAGCTCCCGTGCCATTCGATAGTTGCTGTCAGGATGGCTGGCCGGGACACGCCGTTCGTCACCCCAGAAGACAGCGGTGTGCTCCCAGGGAGCCTGACTCCGCCAGGGTTCAGAAGCCAACAACTTGTAGAGTTCAACCGGCGCTTTTCCTCCGGCGAGAACGACGCTGAACCGGCCCCGCTCGGAAACCGCCGCCTGGGCAATCTCGGCCCACCGGCGAGCAGCTTCACGAGCCACCTCCGCTGGCGTGGCCAACCTGACGATCTCACTCACTGTTACGCCTTTCCTGACTGTGTGCGGCTTAACCTCACAATTCCTGCTGTGTGGGTCAAAGCATCTCGATACACTGGATCGTATCCAAGATCAAGTTCCTCAGCCAGCGCCGCCGCGGTCGAAACCGGCTCGAACCTGTGTATCACCTGCGCTTTATGGGACATGGCGGTGTTATACCGACACTCGATGCACCCCAGATCGGGCATTGCCACAAGGCTCAGCATTGTGAAAGGAGGATGATCGCCTGCCTGGACAAATATACCTGCGATCTCCCCCGCAGGCAGAGATGAGATCATGCTTTCTACGACCTCCACCTTCCCTTGCCAATCCCCCTGTCGCCACGTCGTGGTATACCCGCCAGTGGGGCCAATGCCGGCCTCCACAAGCTCCCAGCCTAGCCGAGCGCCGAGCCACCCTGCCAGCAGCAGTGCGCGCTCAGAGTTCTGTCGATCACCCGTCGCAATATAGTGAATATCCAGGGAGCGGATATGTCGCAGCGGCTCCCGTAAAATAGGCACATCCCACACCGCCGCCACCGCGCGCCGCCAGGGCGTGAGGCGCGCCCAGCTGAGATCGCTGACCAGCAGCCTTGATGGCAGCCCAGCCAAATCTTCCAGCGTGCCGATCCCCTCGGCACAGCTCGCCGTGTCGAGCAGGATACGGTCGACCATCTCGCACAACTCCAAGAACAGATGATCCTGCACATCAAGCACGCCTGTCCACCACAGGTAAACCGGCAGATCCGGGGCCAGCAGTGCCACCACTGTGCTGTGGATCTCGTGCCTCAGCTCACCTTGCACAGCCAATGTAATCAATTCCCCATAGACCTGCCGTCCACCAACTGCGTGATGAGTTGCTGATACCCACACATCAACCCGATCTTCCTCGCCCGGTTCCACGTCCACAAAGATCACCCGCCCTGGTCGTTCTGCTGTCAGCTCGACGATGTGCTGCCCCGTCGCGGCGGCGGTTGCTTGATCAGAGACGAAGACAACCAAGTTGTAGGTGCGGGTTTGGATGGCTTCCTGGTCGCCCACTATCCCTGAAGCCCATATTCGACGCAATGCATCCTGGATTCCGGCCACGCCAGCCATCCTCAGATCGATCCTGTAAGACCCACCCACAGACATACTCACAATCGCCTCCACTGACGCCCATCCTGCTCTATGAGTCGGTCAGCCGCGTCTGGTCCCCACGTCCCGGCTTCATACCGCTCCAGTGGCGGAGCCTGTTCGCTCTCCCACACTGCTAGAAGAGGATCGATCAAGGCCCAGGCGTGCTCGATCTCATCGCTGCGCGTGAATAGGGTTGCATCGCCCAGCATAGCATCGAGCAGAAGGCGCTCGTAGGCATCGGGCAGAGTCGCCGTTCCGAACGAGGTTCCATATCGAAAGTCCATTGCGACTGACCGCCGATCCATCCCTTGGCCTGGCACTTTGACTTCAAAACGCACGGCGATCCCCTCATCCGGCTGGATACGCATCGCCAGGACATTAGGGCGCAGATCGCCGTCATGGGGGCGATCCACATTGCCGAACAGCAGGTAGGGTGGGCATTTGAAGTGAATCGATATTTCGGTTGCCCGTGCCACCAACCGCTTCCCAGATCGAACATAAAATGGCACACCCTGCCACCGCCAGTTGTCTACGTACCACTTCAAGGCCGCGTAGGTTGGTGTTTGCGAGGTTGGCGGCACGTTTGGCTCATCCACGTAGGCAGGCACCCGTTCCCCGTCGATCACGCCTGTGGTGTACTGAGCACGAACACCACTGACCTGGGTCTCCTCTGTGCTCATCACCTGCATGGCCCGCAGCACCTTCACCTTCTCATCACGGACCGCGTCCGCTTCAAAGGCTACCGGCGGTTCCATGGCGACGAGTGTCAGCAATTGAAGGAGGTGATTCTGAAAAATATCGCGGATCACGCCTGCCTGATCGTAGAACCCAGCACGATTTCCGATGCCAACTGCTTCAGCGACACTGATCTGGACATGATCAATATAGTTTCGGTTCCAGATTGGTTCGAAGATCGCATTGGCAAAGCGCAGAACAAGGAGATTCTGTACCGTCTCCTTGCCCAGGTAGTGATCAATCCGATAGATCTGCCGCTCGTGGAAGACCTGCTGAAGCCGCCGGTTGAGGGCGCGTGCAGTTCCAAGATCATGCCCAAACGGTTTCTCAATGATGATTCTTCGCCACCCCCCACTATCATCGTGCCCCATTTTCATGTGGCCAAGGCTCTCAACAATCGCCTCGAAGAACTGCGGCGGCGCGGCAAGGTAGTACAGCCGATTGTCTGGGGTTCCTCGCAACCGGGCCTGTTCTGCCAAGAAAGTATCCAGCCGCTCAAAATCCCCCGCAGCGCCGAAATGGCCCGACACATAGAAGAGATTCTGCGCAAAAGCGTCCCACAGCGGGCTATCCTGCCCGGGGTAGCGGCTGAAGGCTAGCGCCCCAGCACGAAGGTGCGTCCGAAACTCATCATGACTCCAGGGCGATCGGGAAAAACCAACAATTTGATAGTTAGCCGGAAGCCGGTTCTCTACCGCCAGGCTATACAGCGCGGGCACGAGTTTGCGCGACGTGAGGTCACCCGTCGCGCCGAAGATCACCAGGGCCGTTGGTTCCGGCGGCCTGTCAAGCCGTCGTCCATCATACAGGGGGTTGCCACTCACAGAATCCTCAGCGTGGTGCATCTCAGCCTTAGCTTTCTCGGTTGACCTGGTGACCACCAAACTGATGCCGCAGCGCCGAGAGCAATCGGGCTGCGAAGCTCTCTTCCTGCCTCGACCGGAACCGCATTTGCAGCGCAAGCGTGATCACGGGCAGTGGAATGGCTTGATCAATGGACTCCATCACTGTCCAGCGTCCTTCACCCGAGTCGACGACTCGCGCATCAACCCAATCCAGGTTCGCATCCTCTGCCAGCGCATGCCCTGCCAGTTCCAATAGCCACGACCGGATCACGCTCCCGTTCATCCATAGCTGGACCAGCCGGGCCAGATCGATCTCGAACTCTTGCTTGGCGCGTATCAGCTCGAACCCCTCGGCTATGGCCTCCATTATCCCGTACTCGATGCCATTGTGGACCATCTTGACAAAGTGGCCCGTCCCACTTGGCCCGACAAGCTGATAACCGCCCTGTGGAGCCAGAGCCTGGTAGATCGGCTCGACAGCAGCGAACGCTTCGGGGTCGCCGCCAACCATCAGGTTGAACCCCTTGTGTACCCCCCAGATGCCCCCGCTGACGCCCGTATCCAACATATGGATCCCCTTGTAGCGGAGCATCGTCGCCCGTTCCATTGATTCCTTATAATAAGAGTTCCCGCCCTCAATAATGATGTCGCCGCTGTCAAGCAGAGTCGCCAGCTCCTGTAGAATGATACCAACACCCTCGCCAGCAGGGAGCATCAGCCATACGATTCGGGGCGAGGTATCCAGCTTGGCGACGGCATCCTCGACAGACAACGCCGGGATCGCGCCCGCTACTTCTGCGCGAGCAACCGCCTCCGGGGCTAGATCGTAGCCCACCACTTGGTGCCTGTGCTGGATAAGGCGCTCTGTGATCCCCAGCCCCATTCTGCCGAGGCCGATCATGGCCAGTTTCATTGTATCCACGCCCCCCTCCTTTCGACCCGCCCCCTGGATCGGGCAGCTAGTGTCGGCTGAAGCGCGCTTCGATGTCCTTGATCTTGCCCACCCGCCGTGTGTGGCGTTCCTCGTGGCTGAATTGCGCGCCCAGGTAGGCGGATACCAGTTCCTTCGCCAGCTCGATCCCGACGATCCGGGAGCCTAGCACGAGGACGTTCATATCGTCGTGCTCGACGCCCTGGCGGGCGGAATACGTATCATGGCACACCGCTGCGCGCACACCGGGCACCTTGTTCGCAGCGATGCTGGCCCCCACACCGCTGCCACAGATCAACAGCCCCCGCTCAGCCCGGTTGCTGGTGATGGCCTCAGCCACTTTGTAAGCGAAATCGGGATAATCAGATGGCGCGGCACTATCAGCGCCCACATCCAGGACGCTATGCCCCGACTCAGTGACAAACCGCTTCAACAATTCCTTTAGCTCAAACCCGGCATGATCGGCCCCGATGACAACCTGCATGAGGCAGCCCTCCTATCATCCAAGCAGCGCCCTTGCGCGCAGGACCACGTTCTCCACACTGAAGCCCAGCTCCCGCATCACCACATCGCCCGGCGCAGATGCGCCAAACCGATCCAGGCCGATTACGTCGCCGCGATCCCCCACCCAGCGATGCCAGCCCATTGTGGCAGCCGCTTCGATGGCCAGACGCGCGCGTATGTTGGGCGGGAGCACCCAATCACGATAGCTCTGAGGTTGCCGCTCAAACAACTCCCAGCACGGCATGGAAACGACCCGCGCCCGGACGCCCTGTTCTGCCAGCCTGTCAGCCGCGCTGAGCGCCAGTGAGACCTCGGAGCCGGTGCCGATCAAGATCAGATCGGGCGTTTCTGCTGCCTCGCGCAATACGTAAGCCCCTTTTTCCAGCAGGCTGGCGGAGGCAAGCTGACTCCGGTCCAGCACGGGCAGCCCCTGGCGAGTCAGGATCAGGGCGGTCGGCCCATCGTGGTGCAACAGGGCCTGGCGCCATGCTTCAGCGGTTTCATTGGCGTCAGCAGGCCGGATCACCCACAGGCCAGGCGTCGCCCGCAGCATCGCCAGTTGCTCAACCGGCTGGTGGGTTGGGCCATCCTCGCCCAGACCGATGCTATCATGCGTGAAGACAAACACCACCCGCATCCCCGACAGGGCCGCCAACCGGATCGCCGGGCGCATGTAATCGGCGAAAACCAGGAAGGTCGAAACGAAAGGAATCACCCCGCCATGATGAGCCATCCCTACTGCCATCGCTCCCATGGCGTGCTCCCGCACACCAAACTGGAGGTTGTGCCCACCGGTCTCCCAGCCAAACCGGCCCACCCCATCCAACCATGTCCGGGTACTGGGGGCCAGGTCCGCCGAACCGCCGATCAGGGAGGGTAGGTTCTTGAAGATAGCGTTGAGCACTTTCCCGCTAGCTACACGGGTCGCCACTTTGCCATCCGATGGCGCAAAAGCAGGCACAGCCGAGTCCCAGCCATCAGGCAGCTCGCCTGCCATCATTTGCTCAAACTCGGCAGCCTTATGGGGGCAGACAGCGCGGTAGGCTTCAAAACGTTTCTGCCAAGCCTCATCAAGCGCCCTACCCCGATCCAGGGCCATGCGGAAATGTTCCAGCACTTCGCCGGGGATAAGGAATTTTGGCTCCAAGGGCCAGCCCAGATTCCGCTTGGTCAGAATGACCTCCTCCTCACCAAGTGGCTCACCGTGAACCTCCTTCGTCCCGGCCTTGTTTGGGCTGCCATAACCAATCGTCGTACGGCAGATGATCAGGGTGGGTCGTTCTGTCTCTGCCTGACCTTCGCGCAGCGCCGCGTCTACGCTGTCCAGATCGTTGCCGTCAATGGGGCCGACCACGTGCCAGCCATAGGCGCGGAAACGTAACCCTACATCCTCCCTGAAAGTGGCATCTGTATCGCCCTCAATGCTGATGCCGTTATCGTCATAGAGGTAGATCAGCTTGCCCAGCCTTTGCGTTCCAGCGTACGAAGCCGCTTCGGAGGCAACTCCCTCTTCCAGGTCGCCGTCGCTGACAATGGCGTAGATATGGTGATCGACAATGGTATATTCCGGCGTATTGAACCGCTCGGCCAGGAACCGCTCCGCAATGGCCATCCCTACACCGTTGGCAAAGCCCTGGCCCAAGGGGCCAGTCGTCACTTCGACACCGGGGGTTAGGTGGCTCTCAGGATGCCCTGGCGTGATGCTTCCCCACTGACGAAAGTTCTGGATCTGCTCGAGCGACAGATCGTAGCCCGTCAGATGCAGCAGGGCATACAGCAGCATCGACCCATGGCCAGCAGACAGGATGAATCGATCACGGTCAGGCCAGCGCGGATTGCGCGGATTAAAGCGCAGGTGGCGAGTCCACAGGACGTACGCCATTGCTGCAGCGCCCATTGGCAGCCCAGGATGGCCGGAGTTGGCTTTTTGAACCGCATCGACCGCCAGGAAACGGATCGTGTTGATGCTGAGTTGGTCGAGGTTAGAAGAGGTCATACAGGCTCCATGGGTGCCATCCCCATTGTAGATGGAACTCAGCCGGTGTGGGGATCGGAAAGAACGGGTTGGGTAGATAGGGTCTCCTACCCCTAATTGTAGAGCAGCGAGGCGGTTTGTCCAATGCGCTGCCTAGAAAATCGGGAGACTATGCTTGACTTACAACCCACCTGGCTCTATACTAAAACTACCGACCGGTCGGTAGGATGTTGAATATGTCCAAGATCAGCCGCGATGAGATCATCCAAGCCGCCATTCGGCTCTTCCACCGCAATGGCTATCACGCAACGTCTATGCAGGATATTGCCAGGGCGATCTCGATCCAGAAGCCCAGCCTTTACCACCACTTCGAGAGCAAAGAGGCCATCCTGCTATGCATCCTCGAAACGGGCATTGACCAACTGATCGGCGAGCTAGATAGGATCGTGGCCTCCAACATGGATTGCGTGGCCAAACTCCGGGCTGCCATCCATGCCCATGTAGCCATGATCGCCGCTAACCCGGAGGGCGCTGCCGTTTTCATGCGCGAAGACCGCGGTCTTGGAGATGGCTACCTGACCGAATATCTTGCCAAACGGGACCGCTTTGAGGGCCGCTTTCGGGCCATCATTCAGGAAGGGATGGATCAGGGTGTGTTCCATAAGGCCGACCTGACCATTACCGTGCACGCCTTGCTCGGAATGGTCAATTGGATAACGCGCTGGTATCGCCCCGAGGGCCGTCTTACTGCCGCCCAGATCGCGGATCAATTCGCTGATCTCTTTCTCAATGGCCTTCTCCAGGAGCGCTCGTCATAGCCGGGGTCAGTCGATCCGGCGAAAGTGATATCTGAGGAGAGAACATGATCACATTCACTCCAACCGAAGAACAGGGCATGCTCGTCGATGCGATCCGACGCTACGCCGAAAACCAGCTTCGCAAGGTGGCCCACGATGCGGATGAAGCCAGTGAGGTATCGGATGACATCCTTGCCAAAGGCTGGGAGCTGGGCCTGCTGCCTGGCCTGATCCCTGAGGAATATGGAGGCTATGCCGATGGCCCCGGCGCGGTGACGGCAGCGCTTGCGCTGGAGGAGTTAGCCTGGGGCGATCTCTCCATTGCACTGAAGTTGTGGACACCTGCATTGTTTGCCCTCCCCATCCTGATCAGCGGCACCGACCCGCAAAAGAAAACCTACCTTCCCGCCTTCTGCGATGTCGAGTGCCCCCCTGCCACGGCGGCACTGATTGAGCCGCGCGTCACATTTGACCCCTGGCGCCCGGCAACGACCGCCACCCGCTGCGACGATGGCACGGTGATGTTAGAGGGGGAAAAGACCTACGTGCCATTGGCCGACACGGCTGAACGCATGATCGTCTACGCCACCGATAGCCAGACAGGCAAGGTAGATGGCTACATCGTCGAGCGAGGCATGGCCGGGCTGGAGATAGGCGAGCGGAATAAACTGATGGGCATCCGCGCTCTGCCTACCTTTGCCCTGAAGCTGGCCGGCGTTCGTGTTCCTGAAGCTAACCGACTTGGCGGTGAAGCGGGAACCAACTATGCAGCCATCCTCAATCGGAGCCGGATCGCGCTGGGAGCACTAGCAGTGGGCATTGCCCGCGCCGCCTTCGAGTACGCACGCGATTACGCCAAGGAACGGGTACAGTTCGGGGCGCCCATCGCCACCAAACAGGCCATCGCTTTTCGGCTGGCCGATGTTGCCATCGAGATTGACGGCGCTCGGCTGATGGTCTGGGAGGCAGCCTGGCACGCTGACCAAGGGCATGATCTCACCCAGCCTGCGACGCTGGTCAAGCGCTACGCTGCCAAAATGGCGCTGTTCGCCACTGATTCAGGTGTGCAGGTGCTCGGCGGGCACGGCTATATCCGCGAGCACCCCGTCGAGCGCTGGTTGCGCAACGCACGCGGGTTGGTCACCTTCGATGGATTGGCGATCCTGTAGGGGTGGAAGGTAAAGGAGCAGGACGATGATCGACTTCAGTTTGCCAGAGCGTGTGAAGCAGCAGGCACAGATGACCGAAATGGTCGCCCTGCAGGTGATGCGCCCCAAGGCGCGCTATTACGATGAGCACGAACATGAGCGCCCGGTTGAGTACGTGCAGTTCATGTGGCCAGTGATGGCGGATCAGCAGAAGCGCTATCTGGAACGTGAGCGCCGCAAAGCACAGTCAGCAGGTGAGGAGAAGCCCTCCGATGATGGGCAGAAGGAACCCAGCACTTACGTGATCGGCCTGCTGCACATGGTTGAGCGTCTGGCCTGGGGCGATGTGGCACAGTACCTCTGTACGCCGTCCGGGATGCTCGGCGGCACAGCCATCGAGGCAGTCGGCACGTTGGAGCAGAAAGAGCGTTTCCTCAGCCGCTTCGCCGACGCCAAAAGCCCGCCTGCCTGGGGTGCGATGGCTATGACGGAACCAGGCGCCGGTTCGGATACGTCGGCGATCAGCACGACGGCTACCCTGGACGAATCCACCCATGAATGGGTGCTCAACGGCGAGAAGATCTTCTGCACCAATGGCAAGCTCGCGCTGGATGAATCGAATGGCCTGGTTGTGGTCTGGGCGACGGTGGATAGGAGCGCGGGCCGCGCTGGGATGAAGTCCTTTGTGGTCGAGGCCGGCACGCCCGGCGTGAGAGTGACCAAGCAAGAGCACAAGCACGGCATCCGGGCCAGCGACACGGTCTCGATTGTGTTTGATAACGCCCGCATCCCCTACGACAATATCCTCGGCAGCCCGGAAGTCCGTGAGAAGGACTCCGGCAGCGTCAAGGGATTCAAAGGCGCGATGAAGACCTTCGATGCATCGCGCCCGGTGGTCGCTGCAACGGCGGTGGGGGTAGCCCGCGCCGCGCTGGAGATCACCAAGGAGAAGCTGGCTGAAGCAGGGATTACCATCCGCTACGATGCGCCCCCTCACGAACTGACCGCGATTGAACGCGATGTGATTGAGATGGAAGCGGAGCTAAAGGCAAGCTGGTTGCTGACCTTGCGCGCCGGCTCGATGTTGGATCAGGGGGAATCCAACGCGCTCGAATCGAGCATGTGCAAGGCCAAGGCGGGGCAAGCCAGCACCCACATCTGTCAGAAGTGTGTAGAGATTCTCGGCCCGTTGGGCTACAGCCGGGAATGGCTGGTCGAAAAACTGATGCGCGACTCCAAGATCGCCGATCTGTATGAGGGCACGCACGAGATCAACCAACTTATCGTCGCCCGCCGCATTCTGGACTATAGCTCCAGCGAGCTACGATGACCTCGTGCTGAAAGGGTCAGTGAGCGCCGGGCGGGGACTTCCTTCTCCGCCCGGTTTGCACAATCCGGCCATGCGCACGCCATCATTGTTACGGCGCACCTCTGCGGGGCAACGCAACTGTGAACTCCCCTTTGAGCTTCAGTGAATCATCCTCCTGTCCCTTGACGGTCAGCTTGCCACGCACGAGTGCCTCTGTGCCTCCTTCGATCTTCTGCGTCACCGTTCCTCGGCAGACCACGGTTTCGCCGGGCTTGGTCATCCCACTGAACCGTACCTTGAATTGCCGGAGCGCACCCTCGCCCGCCCAGCGAGTGACAAGCTGGCCTGCGTAGGCCATGATCAGCATCCCGTGCGCGATGATCCCATCCAGGCCCACCATTTTTGCCATATCCGGTACGGTATGGATCGGGTTGAAATCACCCGATGCCCCTGCATAGCGCACCATCTGGATAGGCGTCAGCGGCCCCTTCGTGAGTGCCGGTAATTCGTCGCCTTCATGAACATCCTCAAAGTAGAGCGTCACTCCGCACCCTCCGATCCCCGCACAATGATCGACGACTTCTCGCGCAGAACGGGCTGACCGTGCTGGTTGGTGTACTCAAGCACCAGATCGACGAACTCCAATTGCCCGCTACGCCCGCCTTTGGTGTAGATATCCTCGATGCGCAACTGGCCGGTGACCACATCCCCGACATGGATCGGCGCGAGGTATTCGTACCCCTGCTCAGCGTGGAGCACGTTCCAGATTTCGATCCCGACCTCTTTCAGGGCCGCCTCGAGGTTCAGCCCGCCCCAGAACGCGAAGACGGTGGCAAACGTGGGCGGCAGCGGCGGATCGTCACCCAGATTGTCGGCGCGCTCATCTCCAATGGCAAGCAGGAACTCGCGCACCTTGCCACGCTCTACGGTGTAGTTGAATGGAGGAAATACTTTGCCCTTATGTGCGGGATCGACCATCATCGTGGTCCTTTCTCGTGGTGTAGCCAGCGCCCCTTGGTTCTAGGGGCAAAACCCATGACACGGGGGGCAGGTGCGCCCCGCCGGCCTGTTTAACGCATCCGAGTATAGCGGATAGGCGTCAGGCCATCGTGCTCAAGAGCGTCCAGGTTCTCGATCATCACCTGCCCGCGCTGGTGAAGATATTCAACTCGTGCGCCGATCTGTTCGATCTTAAGCAGCTCAGCGTACCCATCCAAGCAACCGTAGATACGACATGCCAGCTCGTAAATCGTACTCGGCTGGCCACACTCTTCTAACACCCGCTCGATCTTCTGAATGGATGCAGCATACGTCCGCTGCACCACTTCATGATAGGCATCCATTGCCTGTTCGTGGCCGCCCAGCGCAAGCCGCACACCGTCCACCTTCGCTGCTCTCTGAAGCGACTCCAGGTAGTGTCCAACCCCGGTATACGCCATCAGGCTCTCAGGAGCTAGGACGACGCTGGTCTGCGGCAGGATGTGATCGGCGGTCAGCAACACGTCGTCCACCCGGATCATGACCAAACCCGGCGTATGGCCCGGCACGTGGATCGTCTCTAAAAGCCCTTCGATCATCTCGCCATCACGCAGGATGAAATCCACCGGAACCGGCCTCAGCCCCCGCTTGCCGATCATGTACATATCCAGCAAGGGTTGGAAGCGCTCGGCGGGGACACCTGCACGTTGCAGAAACTCCGCCAACCGTCGGCTCGTGACCAGCACGCGCTCATCGTAGTTGGCTAGCGCCGTGCGATCCAGCTCGTGTATCCCGACCTTCGCCCGCGCGGCGATTTCCTTGACCTGTGCCAGCCCGCCGAAATGATCGATATGGCCGTGCGTGATGATGATCCGGTCGAGATCTTCCAGTCGTGCCTTGACGCCATATTTCCCGCGCACCACCTCGAAACCAGCCACCAGATCGTGGTGCGATGTGCCAAGCCCCGACCCCGCATCGATCAGCGTCATGGCTCCCTCAGCCACGATCAGGTGCGCGTAGGCAATATATCCGGCGAACACCTCCATTGGCAACCGAAAGATCAACACCCCGTTGGAGGTCTGGTAGCATTCAACTGCCGGTTTGCCACCCCTGTCCGACGTTCTCAACTCAGGAAGCACCTCTGCTCAGGGGGCCTTTCCCCCTACAAGTTGCAGCGTCAGGCTGCCATCCAGGCGATGCAGTCCCAGCGATTCGGCCACCGCTCGCGCCTGGGCATACTCGCCCGGTGTCAGGGCATGGGCTATATCTGCCCGCGCAAAAGCCCGGTAAGCGGGGCGGTATTGATCCATCAGGCTCAGATAGGTGTTCAGGCCCAGATGATCCGCAATCCAGCGCAATACCCCGATGGTGTTATCCAGATGGGTGGGCATGACCAGATGGCGCACCAGCAGCCCGCGCCGTGCCCTACCCCGCTCATCGATCACCAGATCGCCCACCTGCCGACGCATCTCCATGACAGCTTGCCGGTTGATAGCCGGGTAATTCCGCACGCCGCTCATGCTGAGGCCCAGGCGCTCATCGCTGTACTTCATGTCAGGCAGGTAGATATCCACGATCCCATCAAGCAGCGCAAGGGCCTGCGGCGAGTCGTAGCCACCGGAGTTCCAGACCAGGGGGAGGTGAAACCCCTCCTCAACGGCTACCAACAGCGCCCCCAGAATCGGGGCCAGAACGTGGGTGGGCGTAACCAGGTTAAGGTTCTCAGCGCCCCGCCCCTGCAGGTCAAGCATCAAAGCGGCAAGCTGCCGCTCGGAGAAGGTCTGGCCCCTGCCTTGGATGTTCCAGCGCGCGGTTTGGCAGAACTGGCAGCGCAGGTCACAGTTGGCAAAGAAGATCGCACCAGAGCCGCCACCGGCAACCAGAGGGCGTTCTTCTCCAAAGTGAATATAGGCAGTGGCGACCACTGCCTCTGGGCCGGTACGGCATGGCCCTCGCTCGCGCCCCCGGTCGATGCCACAGCCCCAACCGCACAGAGAGCAGGCCCCCATCGCCTCACGCGCCGCCTCGGCGCGCCGGGCCAGCTCGCCGCTGCGGTACAGCGTCAGGTATGCTGCTTCATTCAGGGTGGCCATCTCGTGCAAGCCGGAATCCAACCACTTCAAAGCGATCAGTGGGGGGTTCTCCCTGCCGGGCAGCACATCGCACGGAGAAAGGGCGCGACCGCCACGACCCGCCGTGCATCACACGTGGCTGGTTCGAAGCTGGATTCTCCCGACCATCGTCGGCGCGGTACGGGTACGGCCAGTACAGAGACGAACACCACTCCCACACGTTGCCCGCCAAGTCTGCGTGCCCGTACGGGCCTTGCCCGGCAGGGAACAGCCCCACAGCGCATAGCCGCCCCGCTGAAAGGCCGCCTAATGCATTGGCCCGGCCCTCTTCATACTGGTTGCCCCAGGGATAAGTACGATCCTGGTTCGTGCCACGTGCAGCCATCACCCATTCTGCCTCGGTTGGAAGCCGAAAGTGAAAGCCGGTCTGGCGGCTCAGCCAGTCACAGTATGCCTCCGCATCCCTCGCTGAGACGCCAACGACAGGGCAGTTGCGCGATACGGGATCGGGTTGCCCGCGTCGCCATCCAAGGGGTGAGCGATGCTTTGTCGCTTGCACGAAGGCCGCATAGGCCATCTGGGTGACCGGAAACTGAGCCAGCGCGAATCCCTCAACCTCGACCTCATGAAGAGGTTGCTCGTCACGATACTCGCGGCTTCCGAGCAGCGCCGTACCCCCCGGGACCACCATCATTTCGGACAGGAAGTAAGGTGGCGAGAACCGGGGGTCCCCAAGCAGGGAGACAGCCTCGCCCGCGCTGGCTCGTTGAGGGGCAGGAAGGAGAGAAATAGAATCGAGAAGTTGTCGCCCATACCACTCATCCAGTTCCAGAGCTTGCAGGGTGCGCACAACTCGGAGCTGCTGGCTGCGATCCCCGCTAAGCAGCGCATTCCACAGTCGAGGGTCTCGTTCCCGGCGCGCCCCACCCAGAACAGGGGCATTGGTTGGCGAGGTGCGCTTCATTGCTGCCATGACCGAGCCGGGCCGCCGTATCTGCGTCAGCCATCCCAGCCAGACGGGGAGGCAGCAGTGTGTTCGGCCAGGATCGACTGGGCTTCTGGCGTGCCCATTTGCCAAAGGCCCCAGCGTACTGCTGCCACCACATCGGGATCGGGGTGCCACAACAATTCGCCAAAGCTGCTCGCCAGCCCCGGCGGTCTCATCTCCAACAGACAGGCCAGTGCCACCTGGCGGATCATCATTTTCTCATTTAACACGGCAGTGAGCGGAGCCGGTCGCCGTAGCGACCCTGTAACGCGCCGCCAGCAGACAAGCATTGCGCGTATATCGTACGGCTCCTCAAGATAATCGTCCGCCCCCGCCCTAAACACCTCCAGTATGTCCTCGGGATAGTAGTATGCATCCATCACCAAGATCGGCACGTTGGCGATCAGCCGATCGCAATGCTCGCGCAGGCGGCGGATCAGTGCGATGCCGCTCATGCCTGGCAGTCGCAGGTTTGTGACCAGCAAGTTCGGCTCCAACGCCTGGACAAGCTGCCAAGCATCCCAACCACTATCCGCGATCCTGACCTCGTACCCGTTGGACTCGGCAATCAGCAGGACAAGCTCCGCCGCGGCATCATCATACTCAGCCAGAACCACAAGCGGGCGGCGGCGTCCGCTCACGGGGGGCGCTTCCAGCCCCGTGATGCGGGCCGGCCCGTACAGGGGGCGGAACTCATGGCTGAGCGAAGGTTCCCTCCCGGTGTAGTGGTCGGGGTGTTGCCCGCCGATGCGCGGTTCGCGTCCTGTACTCCAGGATGGTCTTCTTTTCATCAACCTCTCTACCGCCCCGCTTCGCCAGCGATTCTGCTATCAGCGCAGCTCGACAACCGGTGTGTTGCGTAGCAGGCTTTTCTTTGCCAGCAAGTCGATCACCGTGACGCGCAGCATCCGATTCTTGTCTACATCGAAGTGGACCTCTATCCGATCTTCTCCGGCCTTGCCCACCGGATCGAGATACGCGACCGTGCGAGAGCCATCCTGATCGTTTAGAGGCACGACCCGTCTGAGTTCCAACCCGCCCTTGACCATGAGAATGGCGCGGTCGCCGAACATCACCTCCGCCACACCGCCTGTGCCCTCCTCAACCTCGCCGATGACCAGCTCAATGACCTCCTGCCCATCACGCGAAGCAGCCAACACTAATTTTATCGGTTCATCCAGCGGATACCGGGTTCCTGCTGGGATGATCTCTTCCCACTCGTGCCGCCCTGTGATGGGATTCAGGTGGCGCACACCGTAGGAATGGTAGAGATAGTCATCCACTCCCAGGCCAACGGCCAGCCCCAACGCCCCATGAGCCACTGCCTCAAACGGCTTGTGCTCCAAAACGCGCTCCGCCCCAAACAGAGTCCGCACCATCCGCCGCACCGAGGGAATGCGCGAGGTTCCGCCGACCATCAGCACAGCCCCGATATCCTCGGGGAAGATTCCCTTGGCCCGCGCGCCGCGCAACACTTTGTCGAGAGTCTTCTGGATCATGCCAAAGAACTCATGCCGATCCAGCACCTCTTCAAGCTGGCTGCGGGTAAAGGATGCGCGTAGCGTGAGATAGCTGTCGGGATCGAACACACCGATCTCTGCTGTCTCGTGCTCCGAGAGGCGGACCTTGGCCGCCTCGACAGCCAGCTTCAACTGGGAGTACGTGGCCCCGACCTGGCTGCGGCTTACCCCATTACGGGCCAGCACTTCCTCGATCAGCCAATGGTCAACATCGTCACCGCCTAACACGCGCCCCGCTTTGGCAACCACACGCGCTTCTGCTCTGTCCCCATCATGGGTGGCGCTGCCCGCGACAATCGCATTCTTATCCGGTTCGACGATGATCCCGCCCCCCTCATCAGCCAACGGCATACGGACCAGCGATATGTCCAGCGTCCCACCGCCAAAGTCAAACACCAGGATCAGGTCCCCAGGAACGCGCACATCGTAGCCCAGTGCTGCGGCGGTACTCTCATCCACGATCCGGACACGTTGCACGCCCAGACCTGACTGCTGGGCGGCTACTAGCACCTCGTCGCGCAGCCATTTGAGATATCGCTCGAAGCTCTGCACGGGCACGGTGAGCACCAGTTCGTCGACCAAGCCGCCCTCTGCCTGCCAGGCCCCAGCGATGACCGCAGAGAGAAATGCCTGCCCGGCCTTTGGCTCGTCCCACTCCGCCCCATCAATCACACGGGCCAGAGGGTGTGCACGCGCTGAAATGCCCCGCTTAAAGGATGTAAACAACCGCCCGTCATCCTGCCCATCCAGCCCTCCCGCACGCACCGCCTGCCCAGCCACAACGCGGCACTTCATTCCGTCTTCCACATACACCAACGATGGGATCAGCGGCGGCTGTGATTCAGCCGCCGGAGCAGACAACCCCGGCAGATGAATCGTCTCTGGAGCCTGCATCGCTTCACGCCACACGGCCACAACCGTGTTGGTCGTGCCAAAATCAACAGCCAGCTTCTTCATATGGGTAGTAGCTTGAGTGTGCTGGTATCTCCCCAGCCGTATGCAGCAGCAGGGTACGCACAGCCCGTTTTTTTCTCAGGGGGCAGCCCCGGCCTGGCCGACAGGCGTCACCTCCGCTTTACACACCACCTCACCCTGGTACAGATAACCCACATAGCGCACACGCACCGGAGCGCCAGGTGAGGCAGAGCGCGCCCCACGACCTACCAGTTTGTGCCGCCGCGGGTCGTAAGGCACTTCCATTCCGGGCTTGGCAATAGATTCAAATCCCAGCTCATGCAGCGCGGCCTCGATGGAGCCGAGCAGGTCAACCACATCACGTCCCTCAATATCAGCCCCATTCTCTAGCGCGACTCGCAAGGTCGGCAACTGAGTGACAACGGGCCGCAGGCGTTGGAATAAGTTCAGCCGTTCCTCACGTGCACGGATGTCCCCTGCTTCGGACTGGCGAGCCTGGAGCGATGCGTACTCTGCGCGTAGCTGGGCGATCTGCTTATCTCGTTCCTCAATCTGGGCGTCCAGATCGCTCACCGCCCGTTTGTGGGTCTCAAGGGCCTGACGGAGACCGATGACCACTTCGGCAAGACGGTCGTAGTTCTCCGCTTTGAGGCGCGCAATCTGGAGCCTCAGACGGAAAACGGCCATTTGGTCAACCAACGACTCAACCAATGTTGTCAACAGGGTTGTCAACAGTTGCTCAAGCCTCATCCCTGCCCTCAAACGACTCGTTATCCGCGCCACTCCGATCTGGAACGTCACACACCAATGGTTGATCCGGATTCAGCGCGCGCGCCAGCAGAAGCGCTTCCGCTGCCAGATCGGCAAACGTAACCGTGCCATCAGGCTCGATGTAGATTTCGACCTCAATAGGGAGCGGCTGGTCCCGCTGTTCAGAAGGGGGATCAGTATCTTGGCGCATACAAGCAACGGGGGCAATGAGCGTTGCTACACGCTAAAGATGGGATCACGGCTGAGACTGGGTGGTTACCGCATCGTCTGTTGTCTGCGAGGCGTTATAGAACTCTGTGGTGTGCTCTCGCTTCGTTACCTGACCAAGAGCCTTCTCAATCGCCTCAGTGATCTTGATGCACTCCGGGCCATCAACCCCTACCACACGCTCTTCAACCGAGCCATCGGGACGGATGACAAACTCGATTTCCTGTTTGCGAGGCATAAAGCACGATCCTTACCAGTAACACCCGCACCAAGAGGCAGGCCGCACACAGCCGCCCTTGAAACAGCGACGTGAACGATTACTGCCAGCGCTGCATGACAAGACGAATGCTGCCATCGGGCTGCCATTCCTCCGTCATCGCCTGCCAGCCCTGCGACTGCGCCTGCTCGATGATAGTCAGATAAGCGTATCGCTGTGAGACCTGCTGCAGAAATTGATCCTTATTGATCTTCAGACCCCACAAATCAGCCACCATCACTAGTGTCTGGCCTTCCCTACGGAAGCCAATATCGTAAGCGGTTCCCGTGCTGACGACGAGATCAGCGTGTGTCTGCTGGCCCCCGTAGCCATGCACAGGGCCTTCTTTGACCGTGTAGCCCAGGTCTTCCAGTGCTTGCTTGACTGTCTCGATGTTGTGCAGTTGCGTTCTGATCTTCGTGAAGTGGGACATGTGCCAACCTCCCTCGTTAGACCCTACCGGAAACCCTGATTCAAAGCTAACCTTACTGGTTTTGCCCGCCTCTGTCAAGCCACTAGCGCGGCGGGATGCTTGCGTCACCAAACAACTGACCCATCAGCCCCGCCTGGGCAGCATCGCTGCTCGCCAGACGGCAATGCCCACTGGCTGCCCATTCCTGCATCCGACGGATCCGCTCACTGGCGGTCTTGCTTAACGGCACGATCTGCCCCATGGCCCGGAGAATATCCTCCGTGGTGAACTCGCGCCGGTGGTAGAAGGCAAAATGCATGGCCTCGTAGATGGTCTGCTCGATCTCCGCCCCGCTGAATCCCTCACTCTGGAAAGCCAGGTCATCCAGGTCAAACTCGCGGAGGCGTTCCGCCCGAACTTTGCTCAGATGTACCTCAAAGATTTCTCGTCGTTCGCGCTCGCTGGGCAGATCGATAAAGAAGATTTCATCGAATCGGCCCTTCCTGATCACCTCGGAGGGCAGCGATTCCACCGAGTTCGCTGTGGCAGCGATGAACACCGGGGCACTCTTTTCCTCCATCCAGGTGAGGATCGTCCCAAAAACTCTGGCCGAGGTGCCCGAATCGCCCACGAAACTCGATCCTAGCCCGGCAAACCCTTTGTCCAGTTCATCCAGGAACAAGACGCAGGGGGCCATAGCCTCTGCGATGCGGATCATCTCGCGGGTCTTGGCTTCACTCTCACCAACCAGGCCGCCCATCAACCGACCTATATCCAGCCGCAGCAGCGGAAGCTGCCACAGGCTGGCGGTTGCCTTCGCGGAGAGACTCTTACCCGTTCCCTGAATGCCAAGCAGCAGAATCCCGCGCGGGTTGGGCAGCCCGTACTGGCGGGCCTCTGCTGTAAAGGCAGCGGCTCGCTGCTCCAGCCACGTCTTCAGGATATCCAGCCCGCCAATATCGTCCAGTGTCTCCGTCGCGGGCCAGAATTCCAGCACCTCTGTGCGGCGGATGCGTTGCTTTTTCTCCTCCAGCATCAGCGTGATGGCCCGCTCATCGAGCCGTCCGTAGCTGGCGACGGCCCGCGCCAGTGCCAACCGGATGCGCGTCATCATCAACCCCTGGCAGGCTTTCACCAACGCATCCCGGCTCCCCTGTGATAACCGGACCGTCACTTGTCCTAACAACGTATCCAGCTCCGAGTCAATCTCCTCTGCGGAGGGGGGCGCAAGATCGAGCACGGTGATCTCTTCCGCCAGATCGACTGGGATGCGCAGAGTCGGCGCCAGGATGATCAAGGTCTTGCGGCTTGCTTTTAGGTGCCGGGTAAGGTTCCGCAGCTTACGCGCCACCTGAACGTCTTCCAGAAAGCGGTGAAAATCCCGGAGTACGAACACCGCTGGGAGATCGGGGTGCGCTTTTTCGATCTCGTTGAGCGCCTGCATGGGGTTGCCAGCCGCGCGCGTCGGCCCTCCCTCGAAGCCGTTCACGAAGTCCCAGGTGAACACGGCGCGTGGCGGCACACCCTGCGCCGCAACCGATGCAACAAGCTGCTCAGCCCGTTCCTCTTCAGGAGTTGGAATATACACGATTGGGTAGCTTGACCGGATTAGTAGGTCGAGTTCGTGCTCGAATACCATTACGATATGCCCTGCCTGATGAGCCAATTTGTGGGTTGGATTATACTATTTCGCGCCAGCATCCAGCCAGCACCCAGGAGGGGATACGTGGCATACAGAACCGCGCGTGTGGAATCGCCACCCCACCGAGATTAGATCAGCCGGGGCTACGGTTATACGTTTATTAGATAGAGGCCGCGAGAGTCTGCCAAAACCCGCCGGGGAACCTGTTTGCTAAGGCAGTCCTCCCATCTGGATTTTGGCGTAGCCCGACAGTATAATGGGGCCGTCTCGCAGCCTGTGATCTTTCCGCCCTCCCCAAAGGAGTCGATGTGAAGCTCCACGAATACCAGTCCAAGTTCCGGTTCGTCGAATTCGGAATACCCATTCCTCGCGGAAAAGTCGCCACAACAGCCCAAGAGGCGTTTGAGTTTGCCAAAGAGATCGGCGGCCCAGTGGTGATCAAAGCGCAGGTATTGGTTGGAGGACGGGGCAAGGCTGGCGGCGTCAAGCTAGCACGCACACCCGATCAGGCCCAGCGCTTTGCAGGGGAAATCCTGGGCATGAATATCAAGGGGCTGACGGTCAAGAAAGTGCTGGTAGACCCTGCTGCCGATATCGCCACGGAGATCTACCTCGGCATCACCACGGACCGCGCTGCACGACGCACGGTCGTGATGGCCTCGGCGGCAGGGGGTGTAGATATCGAGGAGGTGGCTGCAACCACGCCAGAGAGAATCGTCCGTTGCCACGTCGATCCATTCCTCGGCCTGCGCGACTACCAAGCCCGCGACATCGCCAGCGGTATTGGCCTGCCCCGTGAAACCTGGAAGCAATTCATCGACATTGCCAAGGCACTCTACCAATGCTATCTGAACAGCGACGCATCGCTGGCCGAGATCAATCCCCTCGTCGTTCTTCGCTCCGGTGAGTTGCTGGCTGTGGATGGCAAGATGGTGCTGGATGACAATGCCCTGTTTCGCCACCCCGACCTTGTCGAGATGCGCGATACGGACGAGGAAGCCCCGGCTGAAATGCAGGCTCGCCAGGCTGGCCTCAGTTACATTGAGCTGGATGGGGAAATCGGTTGCATGGTCAATGGGGCCGGGCTGGCGATGACCACGATGGACATGATCAAGCTGTTCGGCGGGCAGCCCGCCAACTTCCTAGACATTGGGGGCGGCGCGCAGGCAGAGAAGGTTGCTACGGCGCTGCGCATCATCCTCATGGATCACAACGTGAAGGCCGTGCTGGTCAATATCTTCGGCGGGATCACGCGCTGCGACGAGGTGGCACGCGGCATTCTAGCTGCCCTCCAGGAAGTAAAGCCCCATGTTCCCATGGTTGCCCGTCTGGTGGGGACCAATGAAGCCGAAGGCCGCTCCATTCTAGCCGAGGCTAACTTGCTCACAGCCAGTACCTTGGCAGAAGCCGCCCAGACCGCCGTACGAGCGGCTCGTGGTGAGTTGTAGCCAGAAAGGCCCCGAAAGCGAGAAAACACCGTGAGCATCCTGGTAGATAAGAACACCCGCCTGATCGTTCAGAACATCACCGGGCGAGAGGGCAGCTTTCACACCGAGCAGATGATCGAGTATGGCACCAAGGTAGTTGGTGGAGTCACTCCCGGCAAGGGCGGCGAGTGGGTTGGGCAGGTCCCGGTTTTCGACACTGTCAAGGCGGCTGTCGAGGCTACCGAGGCTAACTGCTGCGTCATCTTCGTCCCTGCTCGTTTTGCCCCCGATGCCATCTACGAGGCCGCGGATGCCGGTGTGCCCCTGATTGTTACCATCACTGAAGGCATCCCGGTCATGGACATGATCAAGGTACGCGCATTCCTGGATCAGAGAGGAGTGCGGCTGGTAGGCCCAAACTGCCCCGGGCTTCTGACCCCAGGCGAGGCGAAGGTTGGCATCATCCCCGGCCACATCGCCATTCCAGGCAATGTGGGGATCGTGTCACGCTCTGGCACGCTCACCTACGAGGTGCTCAACGCACTCCGATTGCGCGGTATCGGCTGCTCGACATGCGTGGGCATTGGCGGCGATCCGATCAATGGAACCAGCTTTATCGATTGCCTGCAGCTTTTTGAAGAAGACCCGGCGACGGAGAAAGTGGTCTTGATCGGTGAGATCGGCGGCACGGATGAGGAGAAGGCTGCTCACTTCGTGGCCGAACATGTGACCAAACCTGTGGTAGCGTTTATTGCTGGCCGCACCGCACCCCCAGGCAAGCGAATGGGGCACGCCGGAGCAATCGTGGAAGGCGGCACTGGAACCGCAGAGGAGAAGATCAAGGCGCTGGAAGCGGTGGGGGTCAGGGTGGCCGATCACCCAGAGCAAATCCCAGACCTCATCGCCAACCTGTAGAGCAAGGCTACCAACGCCGAAAACCAGGCCAAACCAACTACTCAGCTCTGCGCCAGGTGACGCTTCCCAGACTTCGCATTCTGCCCTACAGTCAAGAATAAGCGAGATCGACAGCCCTCATTGGCTATCGAAACACTCCACTCGATAGCCCGCTTGCTCCCGGCCCGAACAAGATGCTGTCTATCTCGCTTTGATCCATCCCACAGGGCAGGAATGCGCCCCTACCTCATGGATTTGCCTGCCACGCCCAGATAGGGGCATGGCAAGAGTTCACGGGTTCGCCGCATACCACGCCTGTCTCAGGCAGTCCTGTGGATTCCCCTGGTTCGGCCCGGGGCCTGGCGCAAGGCAGGTGAGCCACACATCGGGATCGGCTCCCTGAGCGCGGACAAAGTCTTTGGCCGAGTTGCACTCGCTAAGATTGGCGGGCTGCTGGCAATAGTCAAAACAGCCGGTTCCGCTCTGGAAGATGCAGGTCAGCGGCGGCAGCGCCAGATTGGGAGCAGGCCGCGTCGGCGTCAGAGTCAATGTCGGCGTGGGTGTCTCCGTCGCAGGTGGCGTCGGTGTCGGAGTGGGAGTCTTGGTGGCAAACAGGGGGATAGCAAGCCCACCACCAGAGGCCGCCTGTGCGACCAAAACGAGGATAATAACGATCACGATCCCTAGCCCAACCAGCCCGCCGATCATCGTCAATGCGCTTATCCCGGAGCGCGTGCCTGCCCGGCTGGCGGGCTTACGTGCGCGGGACTCCGGCTCTGCACCCAGGCCCAGACGAGCTCGCGCGGCAGCCGCCCTCCCCCGCGCACGGGAGACGGCCTCACTTTCGTAGCCCTCTTGAGCTTCTTCCTCATAGCTGGCGGCGCGCCCGCTGGCCGAGGTGCTGCCGCCTCGGCGAATCTCCTCAATCCGCCGGTTGGCCTCATCCTGTTCGTCTTCTGGTCTCAAGAACTGATCGCTCCCCATATCTCTCCATCCTCTGCAAGTAGGCCCTCGAAGGCAAGTGCCTGAGGTTCAATCTGGATCGGCGCGCAATGTCTCCAGCGCCGGTATCAGTTGGTCTAGCGGGCAGCGCGTCCCTCCTGCACTGATGTGGATCAGCCGGTTGGCCCCAAGCACATCCGCATAAATGCCCCCCGTTTCGCCGCCCCCTGTTGACCATGTAAAACCGGGAATCAGCAGCCCTCCCAGCGAATACAACATCACAGGTGAGAGGCTATTTAGATCGGGCCTGGCCGAGAACTCCGCATGACGGGTCGCCAGATGTTGCGTTGCCGATGCCTCCGCTGCCACGTACACCATCAGATGGCATACCTCCGTCGAGGTTGCCCAGTCAGGCCGTAGAGAAATGGCCTGTCCTGGCGTCGTATTGAGCGTGGCTGCCAGCCCACCATCTACATTCAGAGCCACCCAGGCAGCAGGAGCAGCGATGCAAAAGCGGTCCCGATCGTGCAACATATAACCCTCTGGCACCGGGCACGGTCCGGTTCTCTGTGCCGGCGGTGTGCCCACCGCGTTACCCTGATCGAGGGTCGGCAGGGGCGCATCAGTCACTGTTGGCGCTAGCGACAAGGTTGCGACCCACTGCGCCGTCGTGCGCACATCGGCCTGTAACGTCTGTGCCAGCATGGGTTCAGACGTTCCGCTGAGCAAGGGATCGGCTCCCACGGACACGGTCGGCGATGGTGCACTGCCGCGGCATCCTATCACCAGGAAAAACACCATCCCTGCCACTATTCTCGTGCCCTTCGCATGCCGCAGCGGGCATCGTCCCCATTCCATACGGACATCATACCGCAGGTCCGCAAAGAGGCAAAGCAGTCCAAATCGGTTGCCAGTCCCGACACGCACCGTTACAATCCGCCCGATATATCTTTAGGAGCGCTTGTGCTCAATCATCTGCGATCACGTGCTCACCTTGTCGATCCGGGCCTCATGCTGGCAATCCTGCTGAGCCTGATCGCTGCCTGGCCCTTTCTTCTACGCCCTTCGCTTCCGCGTGAGACAGATGCCGAACTGCACGTTTTCCGCGCTGCCGAAGTTGGCTACCTGTTGCGGGCAGGTGAATGGTATCCCCGCTGGGCCCCTGACTTCTACTACGGCTACGGTTACCCCATCTTCAATTACTATGCGCCGCTAACCTACTATCTCGCCAATCTCCTGACTCTGTCCATCCCAGGGGGGGCAGTATGGGGGATGAAGGCGGTAGCGGTGCTGGGCTTCCTCTGTGCGGGCTGTGGGGCCTATGGATTGGGGCAGCAATTGGCTGGGCGGAGGGCGGGTGTGATTGTTGCCGCCTGCTACCTGTTTGCCCCTTATATCTATCTTATCGATCCGCACCTGCGGGGCGATCTGGCGGAGTTCTTCGCCCTGGGGTTGATGCCGCTCGCGCTGTGGGCGCTAGCAGCATACCAGCAGCAGCAAACGCGCCTCTGGTTGGCAGCCAGCGCGCTTCTGTGTGCGGCGGCGATCTTGACTCATAACCTGCTCGGCCTCGTGACCTTTGGAATGCTCGTGGCCTACATGGCCTGGAGTAGCTTCCTCGCCCGCCCAAGCCATACCTCGCCCATCAGGGCGCTTGTGTCCGGGGTGCTCCCGCTGATCCTCGGCCTGGGTATGGCCGCCTTCTTCTGGTTGCCGGTCATGCTAGAGGCTGACGAGGTCAAGCTATCGAACCTCATCGGGCCGGGGCACTTTGACTACCGCAACCACTTCGTGGCCCCCCGCGAATTGTTGTCGCCCTCGCTGCCGCTCGACCTGGGCGCGGTGAACCCAGCCTTCCGGTTTAACCTGGGCCTCGGAACATGGTTGGTAGGTCTTCTGGGGTGCGCCGGGCTGGCAGTCGCCCGGCGGGAACGATCCAAGCCAACCCAGAATAGGGGTGGTCCCTCAGGAATACAGACTGCCCACCCATGGAGCCACGCGCTCTTCTGGCCAGCGTGCGGGCTGGTTCTCATCTTCTTGATGACACGCGCCAGCCAATTCATCTGGGACACAGTCCCCCCGATGCCTTTCTTCCAATTCCCCTGGCGCTTCCTCGGCCCGGCTTCCCTCTGCATCGCCATCACCGGGGGATACAGTGTCAGCCTGCTGCGGTTTATTAACCCCAAATGGGATGGAGTTGCGCTGGCAGCGCTGGTGCTGGCGCCGATGATGGCTGCCTTGCCCATCTTCATTCCGCCGACGTGGGGATCGTTCGGCCCAGCCGACCTCCAGGCGATGCTCAACTTTGAGCTGAACGGCTTGGCCCTGGGCACGACTTCTACTGGTGATTTCCTGCCTCGAACTGTGGATGTGGTCCCCGGCCCGGCTCCCTCCCTGATCGAGTCGTACCGCGAGGGGAGCGTCCTCGACCGGGTCAACCGTGCGACGGTTCCGCCAGGGGCCAGCGTTGTCATTCTCACTCAACGCCCTACTCTGGACGAATTTCTGGTCTCATCCAATGATGACTTCGTGCTGCGGCTCTATCGATTCATGTTTGCAGGTTGGCGGGCCACCGTAGACGGGCAACCCGTTGCCATTGAGGTTGCCCAACCTGAAGGCTTCATCACAGTCCGCGTGCCTCCCGGTGAGCACGTTGTGCGAGTCTGGCTGGGCCTGACTCCGGCGCGCGCCGTTGCCAGCGCTATCAGCGCCTGCGCGTTGGGTTTGCTGGTTGTCCTGACCATGCGGACCCCTGTTGGGGCAAGGCCAACCCCACACCCCTGGACCTGGAGCGAAACAGCTACGCTGGTTGCAATCGCTCTGTTCGTCTGCGTGGCCGTCGGAGGCGGGGCACTGGGATGCTTCCAGCCGCACAGCACCGGGATCATCGCCCTCCCCGCCCAGGTGGATATACATCACTTCTTTCAGGGCGGCATCGATCTGATCGGCTACGATCTAGGCCCTGATCCGATCCGGCCAGGGGATACCATCACCCTGACGCTATACTGGAAAAGCCGCGAGCCGGTGCCCGCTAACTATCAGGTCTTTGTCCACCTCACCACCCTGCCTCAGCACACCTGGGGCCAATCGGACAAGCTCAATCCAGGGGACTATCCCACCACACGCTGGCCCCAGGATCGCTACGTGCTTGACCGGCATACACTCACCATACCGCCCGGAACCCCCCCCGGCGAATATACGCTACGGGTCGGCCTGTGGGATCACACAACCGGTGTGCGCCAACTCGTCGTGGCCACGGATGGCACGATCCTGGGCGACTCGGTCGAACTGCCCGACCGTATCCGCATTGTCCCAGTCGATCATCCCCCCGAGGTAAGTGAGCTTCCTCTCGACCTCGTGATCCAGGAAACCGTATCCGAGGGGATTGACCTGCTCGGCGCTGAAGTTGAACCATCGGGGGATTTCACAACGGAGATGGGGCAGCTTACCATCGTCTTGTACTGGCGCGCCCGTCAGTCCGATCTCTTAGATTACCGGGTTGCGTTGCGCCTGATCGACGATCATGGCAGGGTCATCACTCGAATGGACTCGGTGCCCGCGGATGGCCTACGCCCGACCACCCTATGGGAACGGGGTGAGGTAGTCCGGGATGTCCATTCCCTGTGGATCGACACCTCCATCCCCGCAGGTGGTTACCAAATACAGGTGGGCCTGCTTCCAGCCCCCAGCAGCCAGCCAGATCGCTGGGTCTCGGTGAGCGCTTTTGGGCGCACGCTTCCCTGAGTGCAGTCTATTGTGACAGAAATCGCTTGACATCCAATCGCGCCCCATGATACGATAGCAGCATTGAGTCGAAGTGCCCGGTCTCGGAGCGGGGGCTTCGACTATAAGGTTATTATTCTGTAAAGGGGGTGATGGCAGCCGTCAACCCGCATGTTGAGGCGGGATCCGCATCCCAGAGGGGTGTTGTCACTAGGGTAGATTACTCTCATAAATCTACGATCAATATTCTGAGGAGAGAAGATAAGCCATGTTGAACAAGCGCAGTTTGTTGCTACTGGCCCTATTGGCGCTGGCAGCCCTGTTGGCGGCCTGCGCTCCAGCAACCCCGGCAGCGACCGAAGAAGCGGCCCCCGAGGAAACCGAGGCGCCGCCTGAGGAAACCGAGGCGCCGCCTGAGGAAATGGCTGAGCCGGAGGAATGCACCGCCGACATGTACGGCTGCGTGGTTGTGGCGCCCGGCGAGACGATTAAGATCGGCTTCGCTGGTCCCCTGACGGGTGACAACTCCAACTACGGCATTGACATGTCCCAGGGTGGCCTGCTGGCGATCGAGGATGCGGGCGAATTCGAGGGGCACGCCTTCGAGCTGATCGCTGAGGACGACCAGGGATCGCCCGAGGGCGGCGCGGCAGTGGCCAACCGCTTCGTGTCCCGCGGTGATATCGTCGCCGTCGCCGGCCATGCCTTCTCCGGCGCGACCAACGCGGCCATCCCGATCTACGAGGAAGTCGGCATCCCCATGATGTCCCCCTCGGCGACGAATCCCAATCTGACCCGCCTGGGTTCGGCAGTCTTCAATCGCGTGGCCTTCAGCGATGCCGATCAGGGGCCGGTGGACGCTGAGTTCCTGTACAACGAGCTTGGCTTCACCAAGTTGGCGGTGATTCACGATGGCCAGACCTACGGCCAGGGCCTGGCGGAGCAGGTGCGTGATACGTTCGTCGAGCTGGGTGGTGAGGTGACCGCCTTTGAGGCCATCACCCCTGGCGAGAGCGACTACAGCGCCGTCCTGACGGCCATCTCGGCCAATCCGCCCGAAGCCATCTTCTTCGGCGGTTACGCCCCCGAAGCTGCCGTGATCGTCAACGGCATGGCCGTGGCCGGCCTGAGCGACGTGGTCTTCCTGAGCGACGACGGCACGTTTGGCACCACGTTCATCGATCTGGCGGGCGATAACGCTGAGGGTACTTACTCCTCGGCTGCCGCGACCCCGCCCGAATCGGACCTGAAGGCCGAGTTCGACGCACGTTATGAGGAAACGTATGGCGTGGCTTCTGGCGTCCTCTCCGGCTTCACCTGGTTCGGCTATGATGCAGTTGCCGTGCTGATCGAGGCGATCAAGAGCGTGGCCATCGTGGGCGATGACGGCACGCTGTACATCCCGCGTGGGGCACTGGTTGAGGCCGTCCGCGCTACATCCGGCTTCGAGGGCGTCACCGGCACCATCGTCTGCGACGAGTTCGGTGAATGCGCCGCGACCGGCATCGGTGTCTTCCAGGTCCAGGATGGGACATGGGTGCAGGTGTATCCGTAGGTGTTCGGCCCTCACCCGTGTAGATGACCTTCACCATTGGCAGGGCAGGCAGCAGATCGTCTGCCCTGCCAATTTGCGACACCAACCTCTTATCCTGCTAAAGGCGATCCGCACGCGCCTGAGTTCCATCAGAGGTGATTCCGATGGGGGAACCCGCCGTCCCACTTCGTGTCCGAAAGCCCTTAAGCAGCTACCAGGTCGCGCAGATTGTCCTGGGGATTGTGTTTCTTGCCTTCGTCACTTGGCGGCTATACACCGTCCTGATTGTCCAGCACGTCTATGGCCCTGAGATATGGCTGCGTTTTGCGCTGTCGGGACTGATCATTGGCAGCGTCTATGCCCTGATCGCCATCGGCTATACGTTGGTCTACGGCATCCTGCGCATGATCAACTTCGCGCACGGCGACGTCATGATGCTGGGGGCCTTTGCTGGCTTCTTCGTCTTCGAGGCATTGGGGGCCTGGATCGTCGATCCTGCCGCCGAACTGAATTTCCTCAACGCCTACCCCGTGCTCTCCATCATTCTGGCTTTCGCGGTCGGCATGAGCACGTCTATGCTGGCCGGCGTCACGTTGGAGCGCATTGCCTACCGTCCCCTGCGAGCCGCTCCGCGCCTGGTCGTCCTGATCAGCGCAATCGGCGCCTCGTTCTTCCTCGAAGAATCAGCCAGGCTGATGTTTGGCTCGCAGACCCGCCCCTACCGCAACCCTGATCTCTTGCCGCGCGCCAGGGGGCTGGAGCTGATCGTCAACGACCGCCCGGTTCTGATCACCTACACCGGCATCTTCACTTTTGTGCTGTCCATCATCCTGCTGGTCATCCTTTACACCATTGTCATGCGAACCCGGCTGGGTCGGGCCATGCGCGCTGTTTCTCAGGATAAGCAGGTGGCCGCGTTGATGGGCATCGATGTGGATGGGGTGATCTCCCGAACCTTTATGATCAGCGGCATATGGGCCGGTGCAGCGGGTGTGATGTGGGGCATTCATACCGGCCAGATCGATTTCTTTGTCGGTTTTCTGCCCGGCATTAAAGCTTTCACCGCCGCCGTCCTGGGCGGGATCGGCAACATCCCCGGCGCCGCCGTCGGCGCTCTGCTGTTGGGCCTGATTGAGTCGCTCGGGCCTGCTGCCCTAGGCATTGATTTCCAGTTAAAGGACGTGATCGGGTTCTCCATCCTGGTCCTGATGCTCATCTTCCGCCCGTCTGGCCTGTTAGGCGAAGCGCTCACGGAGGAGAAGGTATAATGGCAGCTCACCTACGCAACGGCGTGCGTGCCGGGCTGATTTTCGGTATCGTGATCGTCTTCCTGGTGCTGATCGGTTTCATCCTCACTGCCACCCGCTATCTCCAGCAATTCCTCAAGCTCGATGTGCTGAATTCCTTCGCCACCTTCCTGGCCCTCCTCGGCATCTGGGGCGGGATCACGGCAGCCAAGCCCACCGAACGCGATACTTGGCTGGGAGCTTTGGCGAGTGGGCTGAGTGGCGGTCTCATCAGCGGGGTGTTGGTGGGCATCTTCACCCTGATTGTAGGCAGCCAGGTTGATGCAGGTGTGAACCTGCGTCGCTATCTGGTCTCCCTATCACCAGAAGCAGTTAACCTGCTCCGGTTTGATCGTGCAACGGGGCCGGGGGCGCTGATGCTATTGGGCATCCTGATAGCCGCTAGCCTCGTCGGAGCCATACTGGCGCGCGGTGTCGGACGCGGGGAGTGGCGCAGGCCGGTCGGCGATCGCTGGGCGGCAATCCGCGAATCGGTCGGGCAGGTGCCACTCGTCCGGACGGTTCTCCGTAGCCCGGTTTCGCAATACGTGGCCTTCATTGCCATCCTCGCTTTCGTTCTCTGGCTGCCCACCCGGTTGACGCAAGCGTGGGATTACAACATGGGCACCATCGCCATCTATGTTCTGCTGGGGCTGGGGCTGAACATCGTGGTCGGCTTGGCCGGTCTACTTGACCTCGGCTACGTGGCCTTCTTCGCGGTGGGAGCCTATACGGTGGCCCTTCTCACCGGCCCCCAACCCCACGGGATCATGTGGAACTTCTGGCTGGTCGTGCCCCTGGGCGTGGCGCTTGCCGCCCTGGCTGGCGTCTTGCTGGGCATCCCCGTGCTGCGCCTGCGCGGTGACTATCTTGCCATTGTGACGCTGGGCTTTGGCGAGATCATCCGCATCCTGGCTGGTAGCGACGCCCTCACCCCGTTCTCCGGTGGCCCGATGGGTGTGGTGGGGGTCCCATTGCCGAGTTTCTTCGGCCTCAAGCTTGGTTTTGAGGAGTTCATCTATCTGCTCATCGCTGGCGTATTGCTCGTCATTTTCGTCACGGCGCGGCTACAGAACTCGAGAATTGGCCGGGCATGGATTGCCATGCGCGAAGACGAGACAGTTGCCCGCGCGATGGGCATCAACACACTGACCTACAAACTGCTGGCCTTCGGAATCGGCGCGTCCTTCGCCGGGCTAGGCGGGGCGCTGTTCGCCGCCCGCAATCAGTTCACTAACCCTCAAGACCACACTTTGCTCGTATCGATCAACGTCCTGGCCGTGGTGATCGTCGGTGGGATGGGGAGTATTCCAGGTGTAATCCTGGGCGCATTCGTGCTGAAGGGAATCCCAGAAATCCTGCGCGAATTTGAGAACTACCGCATTATTATCTTCGCTGCCTTACTGGTAGTCATGATGATCCTGCGGCCCGAAGGTATTCTTCCTTCCCGCCGCCGCCGCCTTGAGATACACGCAGAAGCCACCGAACTCGAGGAACTGACGAGCGCGGCAGGTTGACGGAGAGGAGTGCGATGTCCGCTATTCTTGTCACCAAACAAATGACGAAGCGCTTTGGCGGCCTGACGGCGGTTAACCGCCTCGATCTGGTCGTGCCAGAGCGAACCATTGCCAGCGTCATCGGCCCCAATGGCGCGGGCAAGACGACGCTTTTCAACTGCATCACCGGTTTTTACGAGCCGGAGGAGGGCGATATTCTGTTCCGCGGCAAATCCATCGTTGGACTCACACCGGATAGAGTCGCGGCCCTTCGCATCGCCCGGACGTATCAGAACATCCGCCTCTTCTCCGCCATGACCGCCATTGAGAACGTGATGGTCGGCCACCACCCACGAATGCATACCACCGTGCTGGGGGCCGTCCTGCGCGACCCTGCTACAGTAAGAGAAGAGCGGGCGACCATCCGGCGCGCCCACGAGCTGTTGGATTTCGTCGGCCTGCGAGGCATGGCCGATGTCGTCGCCCGTAACCTCCCCTATGGTCAGCAACGCCGCCTGGAGATCGCCCGTGCCCTTGCCAACGAGCCGATCCTACTGCTGCTGGATGAACCCACTGCGGGGATGAATCCACATGAGACCCAGGACCTGATGGACTTCATTGTCCGCATCCGTGACGAGCTTGGCCTGAGCATCCTCTTGATTGAGCATGACATGCGCGTAGTGATGGGCATCTCTGATCAAGTGACCGTGCTGGACTACGGCGTGAAGATCTCGGAGGGCACACCAGAGTACGTGCGCAACGACCCTGCGGTGATTGCTGCCTACCTGGGCCGACCGATGGAGGAGGTGATCTGATGGCGTTGCTCGAAGTTCACGACATCCACACCTACTACGGCAGCATTCACGCGCTGCGTGGCATCACGATGAACGTGGAGCAGGGTGAGATCGTCACGCTGTTAGGGGGCAACGGGGCAGGCAAATCATCCACCCTCAATACCATCTGCGGCATCGTGCGCGCCCAGCATGGAACGATCCTGCTAGATGGGGTTGATATCACCCACCTGCCTCCCCACGAGATCGTGAAGATGGGCGTCACCCAGGCTCCCGAAGGCCGCCGCGTGTTTGCCCGGATGACCGTCCATGAAAACCTCGACTTGGGCGCGTATTCCCGTGCCGGTGATCGGTCGGGCATTGAGCGGTCCTTCGAGCTGGTCTACGAGACATTCCCCCGCCTCAAGGAGCGCCGCAACCAGCTCAGCGGAACACTGTCCGGTGGCGAGCAGCAGATGCTCGCCATTGGTCGCGCGCTGATGGCTAATCCGCGCGTACTGCTGCTCGACGAACCATCGCTGGGGCTAGCTCCCATCCTGGTCCACGAAATCTTCGAAGTCATCCGACGGCTGAACCAGGCGGGAACTACTATTTTGCTTGTCGAGCAGAATGCCCATGTGGCTCTACACATCTGTACGCGCGGCTATGTGCTCCAGACAGGCGAGATCGTGCTCGCTGGGACCGGCAAGGAACTCCTGGCTAACGAGATGGTTCGGGCAGCCTATCTTGGCGAAAACTAGGCCGTCCCACAGGCAGCCAGGGCGCGTCAGGAAGAAATCCTCCCTGACGCGCTTTCTTGCTCATGCGCCCTTCTGATCACCCACAACGGCCCACTAGACTCACGGTCAGCATCCTGCTGGTCCTGATTGTATTGGCAGGCGGTTGGCTACGCTTCTCTCACCTTAATTGGGATGGCCTCAACCAGCTACATCCCGACGAACGAGCGATCCTGTTCGTTGCCAGTCAGATGACAACGCCAGTTGGCTGGCGAGATGTGCTCAATCCAGCCCAATCTTCACTGAATCCCTTCCGTTCACCCATGGGGGAGGCACGATTATATCCATACGGACATCTCCCCCTGTATGCGACAGTCCTCAGTGCGCACTTGCTCAGCCCCACCAAGCCCACCTTCAATGAGTTCACCATCGCCGGGCGCGCCCTGTCGGCAGCATATGACACTGGCTCGATCATCGCGACGTTCCTGCTGGCCCGCCGTCTATTCCACCGCTGGGCCGGGTTGGTCGCCGCAGCCTGCGCCGCAGTCGCCGTCCTGCATGTTCAGAATGCCCACTTCGGAACCGTGGACGCAGCGCTGTCCCTGTTCGTGACTCTGGCGCTGTGGCTGCTTGTGGCCTATGCCAGCACCCCGTCTCGCAGGGATGCGCTCCTCGCCGGAGTGTGTGTGGGGCTGGCTATCGGCTGCAAGGTGACCGCAGGCATGTTGATCCTTCCCCTGCTGATCGCCCACCATCACCTGACTTTTGAAGATAAGGGGCCAATAGGGGGGCGCGTCCGCGCCTCCCCGATCGACATGCCTGCGCTTTGGCTGTCCCTGTTGGCGGCAGGGTGCACGTTCGCTCTCACCAACCCGTATGCGGTGCTCGATCCTCTGCCGTACCTCACCTCAGTCTCCACGCAGGCGCAGGTGATATCAGGTGGCGCTGACTGGCCCTTCACGCGACAGTACCTCGGCACACTGCCCATCCTGTATTACATCGAACAGCAAGCCCGTTGGACACTGGGGTTTCCATTGACTCTGGCCTCCTACGCCGCGCTGATATGGGCCGCCCGCCGGGCGTATCGGGATGGCCTGCGTCCTGTGTGGCTTGTGCTCGTCTGGATTGGGATCATGCTGCTTACCGTTGGAACGCAGTTGGTGAAGTTCCCCCGCTACCTGCTACCCATATCCCCCGCGTTGTTCGCGCTCCTCGGCGGAATGCTGACTTCTGGCATAGAGAAACATGGCACGAGGGTTACCCAGTCAGCTATCCTCGCCATCCTCCTGGTTCCCACTGCTGCCTACGCAATGGCCTTCGCGCAGATGTACCGTTTCCCCCATCCCTGGGTCGCTGCCAGCGAGTGGATCTACCTCCATCTCCCACCTGGTACGCGCATCGTCTCCGAACGATGGGACGATCCGCTCCCCCTCGATCTCCCGCTCGACGGCCAGTGGCTGCTCCGCGAGACCCATATCCAGACCCGGCTCATTGACCCCTTTGCAGAGCCGGATGACCTGACAAAGATAACGCGCCTGCTCACCGAAGTCGCTGCATCTGACTTCATCATTCTTTCCAGCAATCGGCTCTACGGCGTCATCCCACGCCTCGAAGACCGTTATCCCTTCACCGCCGCCTACTATCATGCGTTGTTCTCTGGCGATCTCGGCTTCACCCTGGATCGAACCTTCTCGCGGTATCCTAACCTGCTGGGAGCTTCTCTGCTGGACGATCCATTCATCTGGCCGCGCCTTCCTGATCCGCGCCCGCGCGTGCCGCCGCGATCCATCATCCTCGGCCCCGCTGATGAGTCTTTCACCGTCTATGATCACCCGCTGGTGTTGGTTTTCCGTAATAGGTTGCACCTGAGCAGGGAACAGCTACTCACCGTCATTCTGGATCGGGTGGGCTAGTAGAGAGAGAAAGGCCGGGGCAGAGCGCCCCCGGCCAATTTCTTGCCAAGCCCGTCCCTCGCAACATCCCCCGAAACGTCAATCAGCCCCGCCAGGCGATGTCTCAGCGACCATCCGCCCTCCCTGGGTGGACGGTGGAGCTTCCTCCATCTCCTCCCGGCGGTACTGGCTCATGTACAGATCGTAGTACGGGCCGCGCATTGCCAACAGCTCGTCGTGCGTGCCGCGCTCTACGATCTCGCCATCCCGCACCATCAACACCTGATCCGCGTTGCGGATGGTGCTCAGCCGATGGGCGATGACAAAGCTGGTGCGGCCCTTCAACAAGCGAGCGAATGCAGCCTGGATCAGCCGCTCTGTGCGTGTATCCACACTTGACGTCGCCTCATCCAGGATCAGAATACGCGGGTCAGCCAGCGCTGCTCGCGCAATGGCGATGAGTTGTCGCTGGCCCTGGCTCAGGCCACTTCCGCGCTCCCCAAGCACGGTCTGGTATCCGTCTGGCAGTCGCTCAATGAACCCATCCGCGGAAGCCAGCTTGGCTGCTTCAATCACCTCCGCATCCGTTGCATCGAGCCGCCCGTAGCGGATGTTGTTCATCACCGTGTCCGAAAACAGAAAGGTATCCTGAAGGACGATCCCGATCTGACGACGCAGGCTCTCGGCAGTCACATCCCGCACATCGATCCCGTCAATCCTCACCGCACCCGCGGCTACATCATAGAAGCGGGGGATCAGGTTAATGATCGTGGTCTTGCCTGCGCCGGTTGGTCCGACGATAGCCACTGTCTGACCCGGCTCGGCGACAAAGCTCACGCCGCGCAGAACTGGCTGCCCGACCTTATAGGCTGCCTCCACCCGATCAAACTCGACCCGGCCCCGGATCGGCGGCATGACGATCGCGCCCGGCCTGTCAACGACATCCGGCACTTCATCCAGCAGCCCAAAGATGCGCTCACCGCCCGCTATCGCGCTCTGCACGTTGGTCCATAACACCGCAATCTGCTGGATCGGCTGGTTGAAGCGCTGTGCGTACTGGAGAAACACAATCACCGTGCCGAGCGAGATCACGGATGTGCCCAGGAGGGGCTCGTTTCGCAGCACAGATAGCCCCCCGACCACCACCACGATCCCCAGCGCGACGTACCCCAACGCTTCGAGAATGGGCGTGAGAGCGCTGGTAAAGCTCGCCGCGCGGATGTTGGCGTCCCGGTTGGCGGCGTTGGTAGCGCGGAAAGCGGCGATATTTTCATTCTCGCGGCTGAATGCCTGCACCTCGCGCACTCCGGCTATACTCTCTTGCAGATCGGCGTTGACGCTGCCCATTTCCTGGCGGCTGCGGCGGAATGCCCTGCGTGCCTGGGTCGAGAAGTACCCCGTCGCCAGCGCCATGAACGGGACAACGCTCAGCGTCAGCAGCGCATACGGGACGTTGGTCTGCACCATTCTGACCATGAGCCAGCCAAGCAGCATGGCGCCACTGAGCACCTGAACCAGCGCAAAGCCGAGCGCCTGCTGAATGGTCTCCGAGTCGTTGGTGATGCGGCTCATCAGATTGCCCGCCTCGTTTTCCGCATAGTAGCCCAGCGAGAGTCGGTGCAGGTGACGAAACACCTCCGACCGAATCTGCCACAGCGCGTTCTGCCCCGTCCAGGTCATGCTATAGAACATCAACCCGCTCACCACCGCTCCCAGGACGTACAGGGCAACCAGGATACCCGTGATCCCCAGCAGCCCGGCTGCTCTGGTTTCGAGCGGGGCTGCCAGATCGGCTGTGCCGTACCAGCAGTTGGAGCTGGGAGACGGATACAGGTAGCAGTCCACCGCCTGCCCAATCAACTCCGGCGTGAACACCTGTGTCCACGTGCTGACGATCATCAGCACGACAACCAGCACCAATCCGATCCAGCGCTGTCGGAAGTAAGGCCAGAAGCGCGCCAATGTGGCGCCGACGTTCTTGGGTTTGCTCGTCTCGCGGTCCAGCATACGCCGACCGCCATCCAGTCCTCCATGCATAGTTGCTTCAAGCCTCCCGAGATGCTGGGGCAATCATCGTCGTGCTGACATCGCCAACCAGTTGCGACGAGTAGATTTCTGCGTAGATCGGGCTGGATTCCATCAGCTCATGGTGCACGCCGCGTGCCACAATCCGCCCCCTATCCAGCACAAGAATCTGATCTGCATTAAGCACAGTGCTGATGCGCTGCGCGATCACGAAGCTGGTGCGCCCTCGCATTAGCTGATCCAGCGCCTGTTGGATGCGATATTCGGTCTGGAGATCAACGCTGCTGGTCGAGTCGTCTAGGATCAGGATCCGCGGGTCCATCAGCAGAGCACGGGCGATGGCAATGCGCTGCTTCTGGCCGCCAGAGAGCGTTGTCCCGCGCTCGCCAACCAGCGTATCGTACCCTTCTGGAAAGCTCATGATGAAATCGTGCGCCTCTGCAGCCCGGGCGGCGTCCATCACCTCGTCCATGGAGGCCGCAGGCCGCCCAAAGGCGATGTTATCCCGGATCGTGCCGCTGAACAGGTTCGTATCCTGGAGCACAATGCCTATCTGCGAGCGCAACGATTCGATCTTCACGTCTCTGACATCGTGCCCATCAATCAGAACGGCTCCACTGCTGGCATCGTAAAAGCGGGGGATCAGATTGATGATCGTCGTCTTCCCGCTACCAGTCGCACCTAGCAACGCGACCGTCTGCCCAGGCTCTGCACAGAAGCTAACCTCCGACAGCACAGGTTCACCGCTATTGAAGTAACGGAACGTCACATCCCGGAACTCAACCCGTCCCCGGATCGGTGGCATCGGGATCGCGCCCGGCCTATCCGCAACCTCGCTCCTGGCGTCCAGAATCTCGAAAATGCGCGTCGCTGAGGCCGACGCTTGCGACATCAGGGAGATGATGAAGCCCAGTTGGCCGAGTGGAAAAAAGACGTAGAGCAGATACAGGCTGAATTTCTGGTACTGGCCTAGATCGAGCGTGCCGCCGAGAATCTGCCTGCCGCCAAAGTACAGGATCGCCGCCTGCCCTAGCTGCGCGATCAAAAAGACAGTGGGGAACAGAAACGCCATCGTCCGGCTGACCTTGAGGCTTTGGGCGAGAACAGCGCTGGCCGAGCGGTCGAAGCGCTCCTGCTCATATGGCTCACGCACGAACGCTTTGACCACCTTGATCCCGGCCAGGCTCTCCTGCAAAACGGTGTTCATGGCCGAAATGCGGCGCTGAGTCTCCGCGAACAAGGGCTGGCTGATCATGCCGAAGACCACGAACATCGCCAGCGCCAGGGGCAGCACCGGCAGGATGACCAGCATCAGCCGCAGATTGGTCGCTAGCAGGATGACCAGCGCCCCCATCAGCAGAATGAACGCCTGCGCCGCCAGCACCAGACCCTGCGCGATGAACAGCCGGACCTTCTCTACGTCGTCGGTCGCCCGGATCATGAGCTGCCCCGTCTGGTTGCGGTCATGATAGCTGAACGAAAGCCGTTGAATCTTCGCGAAGATCTCGTTGCGAAAGTCGAACGCCACATTTTGCGACGTCGTCTCGGCCATAAACGCCTGCACAAATGAGAACAGCCCGCGCATCACAGCAAAGGCGACGATCAACAATGCCGCGTTCAGCAGCAGCGTCTCAGCCCGGGCCTGATCAAGTTGCATCTGCTCCAGCGACCGCCCTACCCTGCCAGCAGCCACCGCTTGAATCTCCGCTGGGAGGCTCAGGATGGTGGTTGCAATAGCCCCATTGGTCACTGCATCGATCATATTCTGCACAAGCTGCGGCACGGCCAGTTGCGCCACCGATGCGATCAGTAGCGCTCCATAGGCCAGCAGCGTGGTACGCTTATGATTGCCCAGATATCGAATCGCCCGCGTCAGTCCGGCTGCACTGGCTTTCGTGCCGCCCCCTGGGTCGCTCCTGTTCTGGCGACCGTTACCTCTCGCTGGACGGATCCATGATCGGGTGGTTTGTGCTTGCAAGTTGCATCTCTCCAGTTTTCTGGCAGTTGTCCAGGGCCAGACAGGCGTTCGGTGTGCCTGTTAAATGTTTGGCCGAAAGCTCTTTCGGCCAAACCACCCTGTCGGTTTCGCGCTTAGCCCTCATATCGCACGGTTTCCAGTTTGAAGGCGTGGCCGAAAGCATCGTGAAGAACCAGCAGACCCTTCATCAGGGCTTCGCGCTGCTGGTCGCTCAACTCGGATAGGGCCTCGGTAAGCCGTTGCTCGACAAGCTGGTGCGCCCTCTGGATCACCTCGCGCCCGGCAGGTGTCAGTGATACCATCACGATCCGGCGATCCTCTTCTGACCGCTTCCGCTCAACCCAGCCTCGTTCAACGAGCGCGGAGATTGTGCTTGACATCGTTGGCAGACTGACCGCTTGCACTTCGGCCAGTTCACTCAGACTCCATGGCCGCCGCGCCAGCATCCCCAGCAGCCGGAAATGCGCCGGAATGAGCTGCGGATCGCAGTCGCGCAGGTGGGAGAACACCACCTTCATCATTACAGGCATGATGCGGAGGATATGCTGCGCGATTTCAGATGAGGATGGAGGCGCTGTCATGGTACGCCCGCCTAGTGCTGAAACTGCCGTTAAATAGTTAGCCCTTCTAACTATATCAGGGCTGTTATCCCGGATCAACATTTCCACTGCACGCCCATCATCGCACCAATCCACCCCTCGCCTGCCCAGGGCACGTCAATATGTCGCTCAGCTCGCTCCATTCACTAGAAGGAAACGCGATATATTGGTCGCTTCAGCGGTATTATTCTGGGTCGACACGCGGATATCCTCCCAGGAGTCTCTTCTGCTCTGGCTGCGAGTGCGGTGAAAGGTAAAAAAAGAGGGAATCCAGCCTGTGGATTACGGCTACTGTTCAAATCCAGGCCGATGACGTATTCTAGGTAGTATGATATCCGAACGGCTTCAGGCAGGGTTGGAGGCGCTGCGCAACGGAAGGAAGCGGGATGCACGGCGCATCTTCGGCGACCTCATCCGGGAAGAGCCGGATCACGCTGCGGCATGGTGGTATCTGGCAGCCGTACTGGACGATCCGGAGCAGAAGGTTCACTGCCTGCGGCAGGTGCTGCGGTTGGAACCCGATCATCAGGAAGCACGGCAACTGCTGGCTGCCTTGCAACCGCGTGTGGCTCGCCCCACACCGCCGCGTGGCTCAGCGCTCCCCATCTATGAGACCCGGGAAACGCCAGATGCCCTGATCGTCACTGAGGAAGAACAACCCATCGCGCCACCACAGGAGCCGCGCCAGAGGAATGACCTCACTGTGATGATGGCTGCCATCGTGATTGGACTACTGGCGATGGTCGTAACTGCGATACTCGTGACGACTGGCATCGCCAGCGAATCACTGGGGATTCGGGGGCCTGATTTGGAACCCACTTTACGCCCGCTGGTGTTCGGAGTGCCCACCTGTGCGGCTGGCGCCGGGGGCGACACCACATTGGTCTTCATTAACAATACCAGCGCCCCTATCGATGTACTGGAAGGACCACAGGGGCAGGAGACTTACCGCATGAGCCTAGACCCTGGCCAACAGGGAACGCTTTCAACGCAGCCGGGCGTGCCCGTGCGATTCGCCGTCCGCGCTCTAGTAGCGGGGTACTCCGGTGGGGGCGCGACTCTGGAAGTTCCGGCAGGAAGTGTATGCCGGGTGCCCATTGGGGAGTGAAATGCCGATCCGGGTGATCGCCGGCAAGGCAAAAGGCCGTCGGCTGAGGATGGTTCCCGGCGAGACGACGCGCCCGGTGATGGATCGAGTCAAGGAGAACGTGTTCAACATCATCGGGCCATCCGTGCAGGGCAGCCGCTGGCTTGACCTGTTTGCCGGGACAGGCAGTGTCGGCATTGAAGCACTAAGCCGGGGAGCCGGATTCTGTCTGTTCCTGGACAGCAACCGGGCTGCGATCCGCACCATTCACCAAAACCTGGCAACCGCCAGACTGACCGAGGCGGCACAAGTTGAGCGCAGTGACGCGCTGGCCTTCCTGCGAAACAGCCCTGGCCGGGGGGAAGGCTTTGAGTTTATTTATGTCGCACCACCGCAGTACAGAGGCCTCTGGCGCGAGGTTCTAGAGCTGATCGACGCACAGCCCGACTGGCTGCTGCCGGATGGGGTTGTTATTGTTCAGATCGATCCGAGGGAATATGAACCGGTTCCGCTGGAGCACCTGCGGCTGATCGACCAGCGAACATATGGGAATACGCGGGTCTGCTTCTACGAGCGCCCCGGAGAGTGATAGGCCTTGCAACCATTGACCTTGTGCGCCCATGCGGTAGAATGGATGCACCCGCGTGCCTACACAAGGAGTCACCATGCGCGAGTGCGCTGTTTGTCACACTCAATCTGAAGACACCGTTCTAATCTGCCCTCGATGCGGCGCTGACCTCATCACCGACTCGGTGACGGCGCGCGCTCTCCAATCGATCCGGAGAAGCCCGCGCACCAGTCATGTGTTTGTTGCAGCTCCAACGCACGCCTGTCCGGTGTGCCGCGATGCACAGGGAACCTACCCCAAGGATTCCCCCACCGTGCCGATATTGCCCCATGAGGGGTGCTCCTGCCCGCGCGGATGTATGTGCCGCTATGAGCCACTGGTGGTCGAGGTCGGGCCATAGGTCGATTCCAGGCCAGGGCGGTGGCTGCTCCGCTGTACCCTACAAGTCGGTACTCCCCAGGAGGCGCTTCGCCAGTCGGAGCGCCTCTTTCTTGGTGCGGATCGTCCCCGCAGCCTGCTCTTCGAGGAGGCGGTCGAGGAGGTAGCCGATCTGGGGGCCGGGGGCGAGACCCAGCGATCGCGCCAGGTCATCACCGGTGATCAGAGGGGGAGGAGCCACGACTTGCTGATGGCGGCGGAAGTAGGCATCGAGGAGGGGGCTGGCGACTCGGTCGAGCAGGTTGCCCCATGTCTCAGGGTCGGGGGATGGCTCCTCCTGAGCGAGGTATTCGGCGAGGGCCAGCAGCACCCCATCGAGGCCGCTTTCGCCGAGAGTCAGGTAGTAGCGATGCGCCTGCCGATCATCCACCCAACCTACCGGGAGATAGCTCAGCCGTCGCGTTTCCTGCAAGCCGGACAGCACTCGCTTCTCCGCATTCGAGAGCCTGAGGTGCTCTGCCCAGGGCGGAGCGGGCCACCAGTCGCGCGGAGTCAGCGCTCCGAGCAGCAGCAGGGCAGCGCGAGGACGACCCTGCCCGATCTCCGTTGCAAGGTGATCCTGCAACTGGCGGCGGTGGCGATCCAGCACCATCACTGCTACACCGAGCATCAGATCGGCGGCAACATTGTCATCGCGCCGAGGGCTGATGATCGTGATCAAATCCGCAAGGCGCTCGGCCACTCTCATGCCTGCGGCTAGAGCCTCCGGTTGAGGAAACGTGCCCGGCCAGATGGCCCGTAAGAGGCCCAGCGCGTTCAGGAGGCGCACTGCGGCGAGGGGCTGCCTGCCAGAGAGCATCTTGAATAGCTCGTCACGAACACGCTCTGGCTGGAATAGGTGGCCAGCGGCATCCGCCAAGAGGCTGGCGGCTGAGCGTGCTGCTTCGCGTGTCGCTGGCTCCATCCGCAGCCTGAACTGGAGCGCCAGCCGCACCGCACGCAGGGCACGAATTGGGTCGCTAGCAATGCTGGAAGGGCTACACTGGCGGAGCAGCTTGGCATCAAAGAGGTCTATCTGGCCGCCCAGTGGATCAATCACCAACATAGGTTGGCTGAGGGGAACGGCCATCGCATTGATGGTGAAGTCACGCCCAGCCAGATCGGTCAACAGATCGTTGCCCCGGAATGACGCCACATCCACTACAGTTACGCCGTCGCTATCAGGGATCAGCGCCCGGCCCGTATGACGCTCTGGATCGATGGGGTAGTACACGCCGTCCAGCGCATTGGCAAGCTGGCGGGCATGGCTCAGACCATCCCCGGCGGTGGCGAGGTCAACATCATGGGTAGCGATTCCGAGCAGGGCGTCGCGCACTGCCCCGCCAACGAGGTACAGGGCCGAGGGGTCGGCAGCGGCCTTGGCAAGCCGCTCGATGAGCAGCGGCCATACCAGAGGGCGACGAGGCGGGATTGGGGATAACTCCACTGACTGGTTGAGTGCTATCTACTCGTGGCTCAGATCGATGCCAGGCTTGACCACGGCGATGTAGGGCAGGTTGCGGTAGTACTCGTCAATGTCCAGACCATAACCGAAGACAAATACATTGGGAATCTCAAAGCCCACATAGTCCAATTTGATGGGCACTTCACGGCGCTCAGCTTTATCCAACAACGTGCAAACCTTGAGGCTGGCCGGTCGCCGGGCTTGTAACAGGCGCAGCACGTGATCCATCGTGTGGCCGGAGTCGATGATATCCTCGACGATCAGGACGTGCTGACCTTCGATGGGAGAATGCAGATCCATGAGGATGCGCACGTCCCCGCTCGATTGGCGGGCGCCAGCCCCATAGGCGGAGACATCCATGAAGTCCACCGTATGGGGCACTTCGATGTAGCGCATCAGGTCTGCCATAAACAACATACTGCCTTTAAGGATGCCAACCAGCATCAGGGTCTGGCCCTGGTAGTCAGCCGTGATCTGGCGGCCCAATTCGGCAATGCGCGCGCGCAAAGGATTGGAATCGATCAGGATATAGTCCAGTATCTCGTGGGGTTGCGGTGGCACGGTGACCTACCTGGGAGCAAGCCGGGCAGGCGCGACCTGCCGGCAAGTGTCACACGCACCCATTATAGCAGCGGGGCTTCAATGTGGCCTAATGGCTGCGGGGATGGCCGGGAACCTCGTGGCAATGACGGCAGCGTGCCTCGTAGGATTCGCTGGCCCCAATCAGGATCACAGGGTCATCGTAGCGGGCCGGCTCCCCGTTGATCAATCGCTGTGAGCGAGAGGCTTCGTTGCCGCACACCACGCAGATCGCGTGCAGCTTATCTACCTGCTCAGCCTGGGCGATCAGGTGGGGGACCGGGCCAAAAGGCTCTCCTCGGAAATCCAGGTCGAGGCCGGCGACGATCACACGGATGTGGCGCTCATCTGCCAGGGAGCGGCAGATCGCAATGAGGTTGTCATCAAAGAACTGGGCCTCATCAATCGCGACCACCGTGGTGGCCTCATCAAGGTGATGGAGAATGTCGGAGGCGCGCTCAATAGCCACTGCCTCAGTGGCCCGGCCATCATGGGAGTTGATGCTGCCTAGGCCATATCGATTGTCAAGGCTGGGCTTGAAGACCTGCACCTTCTGACGGGCGATCTCAGCACGCCGCACCCGGCGGATCAGCTCCTCGGACTTGCCGCTGAACATGCTGCCGCAGATGACCTCGATGCGACCCTGTTGATGTTTCATAGGTGGATAGCCCCCTCTATACACTCAAGGCCAAAGAAAAGAGCGCGACATCAGTATACTCCATGACGCCGCGCTCGACTTTTGGATGGTGCATTCAGGCCAGTCGTCTTTAACTTTCCCCTGCTGGGATGCTGTAGCCACGCTGACGCAGCTTTCGCTTGAGGTCGATCAGGCCCTTGTGCCCGAAGCCCTTAATCGCCAGCAGGGCTTCATCGCCGCCCTCATTTAGCAAGTCAACAAGCTGGCCGGCTGTTGTCAGGCCACTTTCGGCAAGTGCCCTCTCGGAACGCGCGCCTAAGTCAAGCTCCGAGATAGGCAGGGTGGGCGAGGTGCGGGCCTCCGCAGCCGCGCGCTCCGCCAGGATGCGGTCCTGGCGCGCCTGAAGTCGCTTCATAAAGCGATCCACCTGGCCTTCGGTGTCCACGATGCGCTGCTCGCCGGTGTAAAATGGGTGGCAGGCACTACATACATCCGTGGTGATCGTCGGTACAGTGGAGCCAGTCGTCCAGGTATTGCCACACGCGCAAGTCACGCGCGCCTCTGGATACCAGGTTGGGTGAATGCCTTCTTTCACTGCAATGCCTCTTTCTGAGCAACACGGCCCCGCCAGATAAAGACGGCGAGGTAGCGTATCGCAAGTGGCGCTCTTTCTTCGAGTAGGAGCGGGAACTAATGCCCCAGGCCTACTGCGCGTTGGGGTTTTCTGGCCGTACGCTCACCAGCTTGCGCCCTCCGCGCCCCCACTCGAAGTACACGTAGCCTTCCATAGTGGCGTAGAGGGTGTAATCGCGGCCCATGCCCACATTGACGCCAGGGTGGAACTTCGTGCCGCACTGCCGGACAAGGATGTTGCCGGGGATCACATGCTCCCCACCATATCGCTTGACGCCGCGCATCTTTGGATTGCTGTCACGGCCATTCTTAGTCGAACCGCCGCCCTTTTTGTGTGCCATCTCTCTGCTCCTGTCGCCACGCTAACGCCTAGCCCCGTGGGGTATTGACCCGTCTTATGCTTCTGGCGAGGTTTCGGCGCTCTTCTTCGAACGTGACCGCTTGGTGCTGGTGCTGGTGTCCGCATCGGGGGCAATAATGTCGCTGACCAGGAGGCGCGTATACCATTGGCGATGCCCCATCTTACGGCGGTAGCGCTGCTTGGGGCGGTATTTGAAGACAATGATCTTCTTGCCCTTGAACTGAGCGACAACCTCAGCCCGAACGACGCTGCCCTCGACGAGAGGCTGCCCGATCAGCGCCCGCTCACCGTCGCTGACGAGCAGCACCTCCTTGAATTCCAGCTTATCCCCGACCTCATGTGGCAGACGCTCAGTGACAATCGTTCTGCCAACCTCAGCGTGATATTGCTTGCCGCCAATGCGGACGATTGCATACATACTTTGCTCCGTTCTTCGCTTGCCACCTGAGCGCGCGTCTCGCAAGAGCGGCCAGGGGAAGACGGGTGCTGACCAACCGCTAGGCTTATCCCTGCAAGGGGGCAGAGGCGGATTATAGCGAGGGGGTTTGACTGTGTCAATGTTCCCATTCTTACCTCCAGCCACATCTTCTTAAGCCATCCACTATCCGTTGCTCTATCCCCCTGCACCATGCTATACTCCCCACGTTGCGGGGCCAAAGCCCCGCACTTGCTGAGATGCGGCCTTTTATGAAACGCTGGCATACCTTCGCCATTGGCCTGATCGTGAGCGTTGTGGCTCTGTATTTGGCCTTCCGACAGGCCAACTTCGCCGAGATTCTTCAGGGATTCCGTTCCGCCCGCTACGAATATGTGGCCCTCGGCTTTGTACTGGTCGGCCTGACCACGCTGGCTCGCGGGCTTCGCTGGAGCGTACTCACTGAAGGGCGATTGTCGGTTGCGGATGCCACCTGGCTGTTCAACATGGGCTTCCTGTTCAATAACGTCCTGCCTGCCCGCCTCGGCGAGATCGTGCGCGCCATGCTGGCCGGTCGCCGCCCTCAGATGCGCTTCACCAGTGCCCTGTCCAGCATTGTCGTCGAGCGCTTATTTGACATGATCTCCGTTGTCGTGCTCATCGGCATCACCCTGATGAGTCTGAACTTGCCCACCTGGGCAACCAGCGCAGGCGCGATGATGGGCGTGGGCGCCGGGATCGGGATCGCGGTGCTGGCGTTGGCCGCTCGTTACCCGCACGGTTCATTGCAAATTGGCGCCCGTGTGCTGGCCTTGCTGCCTCGCATGGACGAGGCCCGTGCGCTGGCATTCCTGAGGCCCTTCGTCGAGGGGCTGGGCGCGGTCTCCAATCTGCGAACCTTCGCGGCGGGCTTGTCCCTATCAGTGGCCGCATGGCTGCTTTCTGGCATCACCGGTTGGGCGCTGATGCTCGCCTTGTGGCCCCATATGCCGGTCATGATGGGAATGCTGGCGATTGCGGCAGCGGGCCTGGGGGTTGCGATTCCCGCTGCGCCCGCCGGAGTTGGCCCGTTTGAGGCAGCCGTGATCGGCGTGCTGACCGCTTCCGGCTATGATGCCGACATCAGCCGCAGCTACGCTATTGGTATTCACTTTATCACCTTTACCACCACCAGCCTGCTTGGCGCGCTTGGCCTGCTGCGCGAGGGTATGAGCTTCAGCGAAGTGGCGCGCGCAGCGGAGGCGCTCAGCGGGCAGCACACCGTGGGGCCGGCCCCGCCTCTGGAGACGCCCCCAGAATGAGCAGATCGAGCCGTCCCGGGGTGGGTTGGGTCAGCGTTTTAGTGATCGCTGCGCTCCTGACCTGGATCGCGCTGGGGCACAGCGGCTCAGCGCGGGGGGCTGCTGCCATCAGACCGATTCCCTTCCTCGAATATGGATGGGCGCTATCCTGCCTGGCTGAGCACTGCCGATCCGCATACAGGGCCGCTGGCTTTGTGATAGTAAATGGTTTGGGTAACATCGTGGTGTTTGTCCCGCTCGGCATGGCGACTTGCACCGCGCTGTGGTGCGAGGGGCGTCGTGGGCGAAGCATCCTGCTGGCAGGTCTGATCGGGCTGGGTTTGAGCCTCGCTTACGAGATCGCCCAGCTCTGGATCCCGGGCCGGGTCACTGCGACGGATGATATCATCCTGAATACCGCCGGGGCGTGGCTCGGCGCGCGGGTGGCCGCCCTCTGGCTGGCACGAGCGCCGGTGGCGCCGCCTATATGAGAACGCGCAATGACCAACCAGCCACTCAAGATTCTGATGCCGTTGCAGTATTATCTGCCGCACCGCACGGGTTACACCCTGCACGTGCAGCGCATCGCGGAGGCGCTGGCCGCACGCGGTCACCAGGTAACGGTCCTCACGGCTCGCTACGACCTGAGCCTGCCCCGAGATGAGCAGGTTATCAACGGGGTGCGGGTGATCCGCCTGTGGGCGCCCATCCGCATCAGCCGGGGTATGATCATGCCCGCTTACCCCTGGGCAGCCTTCCGGCTGGTCCAGATGCATGATGTGGTCAGCCTAAACACGCCAACCCTGGAGACGGCGATCTTCGCAGCCTACACCCGTCTGATGCGTAAGGGCCTGGTGATCACCCACCACGGCGATCTGATCCTGCCCGACGGGGCGCTTAACCGGTTCATTGAATGGGCCACCTTTCAGCTCTACAAGGCCGCCGGGCACGCCGCCTTTCGCATTATCGCCTACAGCGATGACTATGCCGATCACTCGTACTACCTAGCGCCCTTCCGCGCCAAGACGACCTCCATCTACCCGCCGATTGCCATTCCTGCTCCCAACCCGCAGCGGGTTGAGGAACTTCGCGCCGAGTGGTTGGCCGGATTGAACGGCAATGCCAGGCTGATCGGCTACGCAGGTCGCTTCGTGGAGGAAAAACGCCCTGATGTGCTTATCCGCGCTTTGCCCGTGATACACCAGCAATACCCTGGCACGCGGATCGTGTTCGCAGGACAGTACGATATCCGGTATGAGCATTTCTACGAACGCAGCCTGCCGCTGATCGAGCAAAACCGCGAGCATCTGATCTTCCTGGGCCTGATCGCCGAACCACAAGAGCTAGCCAATTTTTACGCAGCCTGCGACGCCCTGGCCCTTCCCAGCGACACCGAATGCTTTGCGTTGGTACAGGTCGAGGCGATGCGCTGTGGAACCCCGGTCATCGCCACCGACATCCCCGGCGCGCGCGAGCCGGTGCGCGTTACGGGGATGGGTGTGCTGGTCCCACGCGGCGATCCGCAGGCGTTCGGTGAGGGGGTCGTCCGCGTGCTGGACAACCGGGCAGCCTATGTTAAGCCCCTCGCCCAGATCGACGCAACGTTCAACTTCGAGGAGACGATCAATCACTACGAACGCCTCCTCCGCGCAGCCGCGCAGGCAGCCCGCCGCCATTGACCCCCTGCAGACCACTTCCTCTATGGCTGATCCTGTTGCCATTGCCCGGATGGTTCGTAACGAGGCCGATATGGCCTACCGCCGCCGCGTGATCACCATCTTCGAGTGGCTCGATCCGCACGACGATGACACGATCCTCGACGCCGGATGCGGGCGCGGCTTCTATCTGAACTTCATCCGCCAGGTGTGCGGCGCGCGGCTGGTCGGTCTGGAGCTAGAGCTTCCTTACTTAAAAGTTGCACGCACTGCCCTCAATAGCCTACCTGGCATCACGCTGGTTAACGGCAGTCTGTACGACCCTCCCTTCCCCGATCACGCTTTCGACAAGGTGATCCTCTCCGAGGTGCTGGAGCACGTTCCTGATGACCGCGCCGCGCTGCGCGCCATCGCCCGGACGGTGAAGCCCGGCGGTCTGATCGCCATCACCGTACCTAACGCCAACTACCCTTTCTGGTGGGACCCGATCAACAAAATGCTGGAAACCCTGTTTCACACCCATGTGCAGCACGGGGTTCTGGCTGGCATCTGGGCCAACCACATCCGGCTTTATACGTGGGACCAGCTTCGCCGTGCCGTGAGCGACGCCGCGCTGGAGGTTGTCGCGGAACGCCAGTTTGTGCATTATTGCTTCCCGTTCATTCACAACATCGTGTATGGCTTGGGCAAGACAGCCCTGGAAGCGGGAATACTCCCGCACAGCATAGCCCGCGTCGCCGACCGGCACGATCTCAGTGGCGAGCGCGGCAGCCTGCTCAACCCGATCAATCTGGGCCTAACCCTGTTTGAGTGGTTCGACCGCCGCAATGGGCTGGACGAGCCGCCAGGCCGCTCGACGGTCAACCTATGCATCCTAGCCCGCAAACCAGCGGTTAAACCAACAAAGTAAGCACCATCTTCACGGTTGAGTGTATTCCAGTGTACCCACTGAGGAGCGCGACGATATGAGCAGCCTCCCCCATACCCAAACCATCAGCTCTCAGGAACCTCGCTTAGCGCTTTACCCGTTGATCTGGGTCATGCTGGTAGTTGGCCTGATTCTCTCAATCTACAGCTTACTTTACCGCGTTGACCCCAGCCGCGATGATTTCGGTGCGCCACCAGGTGTTGTTGAGAGCGCCCCAATTAGCCTGGTTCCTATCGTGCTGGCTGTGATCGGAGGGGCGCTTCTGCTGGGGGCAATAGCGCTGACCCTTCTAAGAGAGAAAGAAGGGCAGAGCTTGGTTGTCTTGCTCGTCCTCGCAACCGTAATTCGGTTGGCATTAGCTTTCGGCTTCTTTGGCACCAATGATGTGGCTCTCTATTACACATGGCCCGATATCGTCCGAGGGGGGCCTCTTTACCGCGATGTGGGTGGATATCGCTACCACTGGCCGCCACCGATGATCTTGATTGTCACAGCATTGGATGTTGTAGCTCACCGGACAGGTTTGCCACTGTACGGCCTCGTTGCTATCCCTCCAACGCTAGCCGATCTCGGAATTGGCATCCTGATGTTCGTGATGGCAGGGAGGGAGGGCCTGACAGGTCGGAAGCGCATTTCGGCAGCAGCGTTGTATTTGCTCAATCCAATCTCGGTCCTAGTTGCAGGAAAACACATCGAGTTCGGCTCCGTTCCCCTAGTATTCACTATCTTGGCATACTACGCCTTCACCTTCCGGAAGAACGAACTATGGGCTGGGTGGTGGCTGGGAATGGGTCTCGCCATCCTACAGGTCCCGGTTTTGTGCATCCCGGCCTTTGTAGCGAAGGTTCGTTCGTGGCGCAGACGCTTTGTCTTTCTTATACTCACGGGGCTGCCTCTTCTGATAGTATCACTCCCCTGGCTGATCACGCAGTTCGCCGACGTAGTAACTGCTTATGTGGAGAAACGCGGCGAGTTTGGCATCTGGGGAACAACCTATCTGCTCTATGAGTTTCAGACCAATATCTGGGCTGGACCGGGTGGAGGCTTCATCGGTTATGCCCGCGCATACGGGGCTTATGCCATGTTGCTGCTTCTGGCTGCGCTTGGATTCGCCGTGTTCCCTAGGATGAAGCTGAGCCATGCCCTGACATTCAGTATGTTGATCTTCTTTCTCAACCCGACCGGCTTCGGAATCCAGTACATCATCTACTTGTTGCCTTTTGCCTGTGTGGAACTTGAGAATCGGACAGGGCTATGGTACACCGTGCTCGGCTCGATCTTTGCCCTCACTATCTACATGGGCGGCATCCTGTACCCCTGGCTGCTTGAACGGATGCCGGTGTGGCCCAACCCGACCCGACTCCTGTCGCTGCCGATCTGGGCGTGGTGCGTGTGGGAGGTCTGTCGCCGGATGGTGCTTCACTTGAGGGCCTACCCATTGCAGCTTCACTGGCCCCGAAGGCAACCAGCGGTGGGCAGCAAGGTGTAAACGGGCGCTATGGAATCTGAGGTAAACCAACGGGCCGCAAAAGATGGCGATCAATCGTCCATCACCTGGCGCGATGTGCTCCGGGCGATCTTTATGCCGCCCCAGGACGAGCCGCCTGCGCCGTTCCCGGCAGTAGCCCTACCCCGGCTATGGCCCGTTGAACAGGCCGGGCCAGCTCCCCTCGTCACTCCACCCGCCGATCTGAACTTACCCCCCGTCCTCCGCTACGAGGACTCGCCCGTGGAGGCCGTGCCTGAC
>DAOTYF010000111.1:0-9036 GCA_034434995.1 Anaerolineae bacterium | reverse complement strand
GCGCGGGCCATGCAGACTGGGATACAGGTTGCCAGGAACCCCTGGCCGGTGGTGTATTTCCTGGCAGCCAAGTTGGTTGCCTATACTCTGCTCGGCGCGTTGCTGGGCGCTCTGGGATCGGTATTTCGTATCACGCCCACGGCCCAGGCGATCATGTTGATGATCGCCGGGCTGTTCATGGTAGCCACCGCGCTGAACATGCTGAACGTGCATCCGATCTTCCGCTACGTGGCCCTTCAGCCACCCAGGGTGTTGACTCGGCTGGTCCGCAATCAGGCCAAGAGTCAGCAGGCGTTTGCCCCCGTGATCTTGGGTCTGATGACCGTGCTGATCCCGTGCGGCACAACGCAGGCGATGGAGGTGCTGGCGATTGGTTCGGCCAGCCCGTTACTGGGTGCGCTGATCATGTTCTTCTTCGTGCTGGGCACATCGCCTACTTTCTTTGTGTTGGGTTTCCTGGCGACGCAGCTCAGAGGCAAGCTCCAGACGATGTTTGCCTTTGCGGCGGCGCTGTTGGTGCTGGCGCTGGGGGTGGTGGCGTTGGATAGTGGATTGAAGCTGGTCAATGCCCCCTTTGCGCCTAGCAGGGTCATTGCCAGCCTCGCTCCAACGCCATCGGCTGCCCAGGCTGTGATGGTGGATGGCGTGCAGGAGTTGACCGTCAACGCGACCGAATACGGCTATACTCCCACTGTGCTGGAGGCTCAAAGCGGTATCCCGATCCGGCTGTGGCTGGCTACGGATAACACCTTTGGCTGTGCGCGGGCCTTTGTCATCCCGCGCCTCGGCGTGCAGACGATCTTGCCCGAAACGGGCCGCGTTCCCATCGAGATCGCCGCCCAGCAACCGGGGCGGATCGATTTCACGTGCGCGATGGGAATGTACAGTGGGGTGATCCTGGTGAACTGAATCCCTGATCCCACAACGCGGCTGGGGGAATGCAATGGTCAAACAGCGGTTTGAAATCACCGGAATGCACTGCACCGGCTGCGTCATGGCGGTTGAGGGGGCCGTCGAGGACTTGGCCGGGGTGCTATCAGCGCGTGCCGACTATGCCAGGCAATTCGCCGATGTCGAGTATGACGAGACGCGGGTGACCCCCGATCAGATCATCGCCGCTATTGCGGAATCGGGCTACCAGGCCCGCTTGGCAAGTTAGCCTTCAGTAGTGATCATCGCGCAGGGGCAAGTGGCGCTGCAGCGCTGCTTGCCCCTTGTTGATCGTCGGCTGCGCGCCTCGAAAGCGCAGGTTGTCGAGGGGGGGAGGGTTGGCTATACTACCCCCCTGTTGGCACGGGGTCCACCATCATCCTGTTCAGCCCCTGTGCCGTGTGAGGTCTTGGTGAGACTATCGGTCGTGATGCCTGTCTACAACGAACGGGATACGCTGGAAGAGATCGTCAGGCAGGTGCTGGCCACCCGGCTCGCGCACGAGATCGTGATGGTCGATGACGGCTCTACCGATGGAACCCGCGAGATCATGCAGCAGTGGGAGAATGACCAGCGGGTGAAGGTCATCTACCATGAACGCAACATGGGCAAGGGCAGCGCTGTCCGCACCGGCTTTCAGGCGGCCACAGGCGATGTGATCGTCATCCAGGATGCCGACCTGGAATACGACCCCCGTGACTACCCCAAGTTGATTCAGCCCATCCAAGAAGGTCGCGCCGATGTGGTGTACGGCTCGCGGTTTATCGGGGGGCCGGCCCGCAAAGTTTATTTCTGGCATCGGGTGGGCAATAACTTGCTGACCCTGGTCACCAACATCCTCTATAACCTCGACCTCACCGACATGGAGACCTGCTACAAGTGCTTCCGCGCCGAGGTGGTGCGGAATATGCCGTTGCGTTCGCGGCGCTTCGAGCTGGAGCCGGAGATCACCGCCAAGATCGCCAAGCGCGGCTATCGGATCTACGAGGTGCCGATCTCCTACTATGGCCGGGAATACCACGAGGGGAAGAAGATCACCGGCTGGGATGCCCTCCCGGCGCTATGGGCGCTGATCAAGTACCGCTTCGTGGATTGAGCCACCCCTGGTAACAGCGTGAGCACCCTCCAGCCTCCGATCAGCCGATCCAGGCAGGGCATCGTGTGGGGGATGCTGCCGATCTTGCTGCTGGGGGCGGCGCTGCGGATCACCCCGCTGACGGATAGCCGCCTGCACCCCGACGAGGCCCTGTTTGCCACGCTAGCCCGGCTGATCGTGGAGGGTCGGGACCCCTGGCTGGCCCATACCCATCTGCTGGTAGATAAGCCCCCCCTGTTCTACTACACCCTGGCTGCGGGCGTAGCCCTCTCCTGGGCACACGAAATGAGCACCCGGCTGCCGGGGCTGTTTGCCAGCATGATCGGCATCGCACTGGCGGCACGGGTGGCCTGGAATGTGTGGGCGTCGCGGGCCGCCTCGTGGCTGACCGCCCTTTTTGTAGCCCTGTCCCCTTTGGCCATTGCCTTTGCGCCCACGGCCTTCGCCGATCCCCTGATGGCCATGTGGCTGCTGGCAGCGCTGGTGATGATCAGCGCGCGGCGCTGGGGATGGGCGGGGTTGGGATATGGGTTGGCGCTGGCAACCAAGCAGAATGCGCTTTTTTTCGCCCCGCTGGTGGCCGGCATCGGCCTGATTCAGAGCGTGACGCTGAGAACGCGGTGGCGGGACTGCAGCGGCTGGGCGGCGCGGTTCGGGGTTGGAGTCGGCCTCTGCGTGGTGCTGATGGTCGCCTGGGAGGCCGTTCGCCACACCGGGGACGGCTTCTGGGCAGCGGGCATCGAAGCCAACAATCCGGGCCGCCTGATCCGCAGCACCGAGTTAGGGCCACGTGCTGCTGCCTGGTGGCGCTGGGGAAGCTACATCGGCGGGTCAGGTGTGGCCACGGCTGCGCTGGTGGCGGCCCTCGGCGCAGTCGGGGTCGCCGAGGCAGCGCAGCAGCACACGCGGGGCGCGGTGGCCAGCTTGGCCCTGCTGACGTTTCTGATCGGCTACCTGACTTTCTTGTGGCTGGTGGCATTTCCGGTGCTGGATCGCTACCTGCTGCCGGTCGTGCCGCTGATCGGGATGTTGGTGGGGCGGGGCGCCAGCCTGGCGTGTCCGGCAGCGGCCCGCCTGCTCCAGCGCAAGCGGGGGATACCCGAGTCGAACAGGGGCCTGCGCCTGGTCGCCTCACCGCGCGGAGCGGGTCTGCTGTTGGCAGCGCTCCTGATCCCCTCGGCGGTAGCGGCGGCCCGAAGCGAGGTTCCGGTGGGGGGCGATCATGGAGCCTATGATGGCATCCAACAGGTTGCAGCCTATCTGGGTAAGCAACCCTGGGGAACGGTCGTTTATTACGATACGCTGGGGTGGACGCTCGCGTATTATCTGTTCGACTCAGCCGTGTATCTTTCCCCGTTTGCGTCGCCCTCGGCGCTGGCAGCCGACCTGGCGGCCTTCGCCGTGCCCGGTGAGGCCCGCTATCTGGCCCTGCCGGGCTGGGAGAGCCACACCGAAATCCTGGAGGCGGTGCTAGAGGCCGGATGCACATACGAGGGGGTGATGGAGACCCACGACCGGTTTGGCAATCGCTCGTTCGTGGTGTATCGCATCCAGTGTCCGTGAGCGGAGTTGTGCGGCGGGCCGAATCGCATACACTGATCCCATCCATCTCGCGCGCCTGCTAGAGGAGCTGCCACTGATCGGAAGTTCCCCCCCTCACACCGAAGGGCCGGCCTGCTGACTCAGCACTCAGCACTCAGCACTCAGCACTCGGTACTCGGTACTCGGTGCTATTACCAAAAGGAGGAACGCCCCTCATGACTGAACTGCTGCACAGCCCCGGTTTCCTGGGCACCAACGCCAATTTCGCCGCCGACGCGACGCTGATCGTCATGCTGACCACCGCCACGCTGTTGACCATCGGCTTCGTGCTGGCCCGGCTGGAGAAGTTTGCCGCGCACCGCTGGTTCCAGACCACCGCGGCAGCGGTCAACCTGATCATGATCCTATGGCTGATGGTGTTGCCCTTCCGCGACTTCGTGGCCCGCGACCTGGGGGGGCCGCGCCCGAACTACTTCTATGTCGTGACCACTCTGCACGCCACGATGGGGGGCATCGCCGCGCTGTTCGGGACGTTCGTGGCGCTGCGCGGCAACAAGCTGATGATCAAGCCGCTGCGCTTTAACAACTACAAGGGCTTTATGCGGCTGTCCTATGCCCTGTACATCCTGGCCACGCTGCTGGGCGTGTGGGTGTACGTGACCTGGTTCACCCGCATCCCCAACCCGCCGATTTATCAGTGAGGGTGGCGGTTCTCGGCAGCCAGCCTCACCCCTGACCCCGCGCGAAGGGTTGCATAGCCCCCTCCCGCGGCTGAACGTCGCGGCTCATTGCGGGGTTGAGGAAGCCAGCCCCTTGATCTCCGGGTAGCGGAAACAGCGCGTGGTGTGGTCGTTTACCAGCCCGCACGCCTGCATCAGGGCGTAGCAGATAGTCGGCCCGACGAACTTAAAGCCGCGTTGGACGAGGTCGCGGCTCAGGCGGCGCGACTCCTCCGTCTGATCGGGGATTTCGCTGAGGGTCCGCCACCGGTTGTGAATGGTCTGGCCACCGACGAAGGCCCACAGGTATGCGTCTAGGCTGCCAAATTCGTCCTGGATGGCGAGGGTTCGGCGGGCGTTGATGATCGCCGCGTGAACCTTGGCCCGGTTCCGCACAATGCCGGGATTGTGCAGTAGCTCCTCGATCCTGGCTTCGTCGTAGCGGGCGACCGTCGCCACGTCGAAGTCGTCGAAGGCACGGCGATACGCCTCACGCTTGCGCAGGATGGTGAGCCAGCTCAGGCCCGCCTGCGCCCCTTCCAGCACCAGAAACTCGAACAATCGTCGGTCGTCGTGCACCGGCACGCCCCATTCCTCATCGTGGTAGGCCACGTACAGGGGATCGGAAGCGGCCCACTCGCACCGCGCTCGGTTCAACATGTACCTCCTCCTGTTGCCGGATACTGTGACCTGGGATGTTAGCATATCGTCGCCAATTGCCAACAGCCCCTTGCCGGGCTTGCCGCGAATTCGTGTTGCCGGAACGGGGGTGGATGGGCTATGCTACGAGGACTTCTATCCTGGTTGCCGAAGGCCCCTTTCATGCTTAGCCTGTTCGCCACCATTCTTTTCGACCCACTACCGGAGGTTTGAATGCTTAACAAGGCGTTGGAACACGCCCATGCGAACCGCGAGCGCTACCTCGCGGAGCTATTTGACTTTCTGCGGATTCCTAGTATCAGCACTCTGAGGGAGCATAGACCCGATATCCAGCGGGCTGCGGAGTGGCTGGCAGCGAATATGCGGCGGGCGGGCCTCCAAAGGGTGGCTGTGATGCCCACCGACGGCCATCCCGTGGTGTATGGGGAGTGGCTCGGCGCGGGGCCGGACGCGCCGACGGTGCTGGTGTACGGCCACTACGATGTGCAGCCGGTCGATCCACTCGACCGGTGGGATAGCCCGCCGTTTGAACCGCAGGTGCGTGAGGGCGAAATCTATGCCAGAGGGGCCAGCGACGACAAGGGGCAGATGTTTCTGCACATCAAGGCGGTCGAGTCGCTGCTGGCGGCGGGCGAGATGCCGGTCAACGTCAAGATGATCTTCGAGGGTGAAGAGGAGATCGGGTCAGCCAGCCTGGAGCCATTCGTGCTGGCGCACGCCGACCTGCTGGCAGCCACCTCGGCACTGATCTCGGATGGGCGGATCGTTTCCAGGGGGCAGCCGTCCATCGTGTACGCGCTGCGCGGGATGGCCTACATGGAAGTCCGGGTCAAAGGCCCGAAGTGCGACCTGCACTCCGGGTCGTATGGTGGCACGGTTCATAATCCCATCCAGGCGCTGGCAACGATCATTGCGGGGCTACATGACGGAGACGGAAGGGTCACGATCCCGGGGTTCTATGAGAAGGTACAGCCCCTCACGGCAGAGGTGCGGGCGGCGCTGGCGAAAGTTCCCTACACGCTAGAGCAGTGGCAGAGCGAGACCGGACTTCGGACTCCGTGGGGCGAGAAAGATTTCACGCTGCTAGAGCGCATCGGGGCGCGGCCCACCTGCGAGGTCAACGGCATCTGGGGCGGATTTCAGGGGGAGGGGGGCAAGACGATCATCCCCGCGCAGGCTGGGGCCAAGATCAGCATGAGGCTGGTGGAAGATCAGGACCCGAACGAGATCGCGGAGCTGTTCACGGCGTATGTAAAGCGCGTGGCCCCGCCGGGCGTCGAGGTGGAGGTGGTCAAGCTGCACAGTGCATGGCCCGCGATTACGCCCATTGACGCGCCGGTGATGAAGGCAGCGGCCCGAGCCTACGAAACCACCTGGGGCGTGCCGCCGGTCTTTACGCGAGAGGGCGGATCGATCCCCATCGTGGTCGCATTCCAGAAGCAACTCGGTGTGCCGGTGGTGCTGATGGGGTTCGGGTTGGATGATAACGTCCACTCGCCGAACGAGCACTTCTCTCTGGAGCACTTCTACCGGGGTATCGACACGGTGATGCACTACTATCACTATCTGGTTGACTAACCCGTAGCTGGATGGCAGAGCGATCCGAGAGTGAGGCTGATATCACTGCGCTCGTTGGCTCCGATCCAGATGCACGCAAGGCGGCAGCAGATCGGCTGGGGCGCAGCACTGATCCGGCAGCACGGCAAGCCCTGATCGACGCCCTGGCCCATCCGCTGGTTGACGTGCGGATCAACGCGGCTGAGGCGCTGGGGCAGATGGGCGACCCTGAAGCTGTGCGCGCACTAGCCGATGCGCTGGCAGACGATACGGCGGCGGCAGTCCGACAATGCGCGGCCCGATCGCTGGGGCGTGTGGGCGCGGCGAACCTCGATGCGGCCTTGCCTGCCCTACTTGACGTGCTGGGAGAGGCCGACAGCAAGGTAGTGCGCGCGGCAGCGAAGTCGCTGGGGGAGATCGGCGACGCGCGCGTAGTGCCGAATCTGGTGCGACTCCTACAACACCCGGAACCGACTCTGCGGCAGGTGTGCGCTGCGGCGCTGGGCGAGATCAGCGATCCCTCGGCGCTGCCTGCGCTGGTGCAGGCGCTCAGCGATGCGGCCTGGCCGGTGCGAGCGGCGGCGGCGCGCGCTCTGGGAGAGATCGGGGACAGGGCTGCCACCCTAGCGCTGATCGGAGCGCTGGAAGATCGGCACCACCCGGTGCGAGCGGCAGCGGAAACGGCGCTGAAGAAGATCGGGGGCCGCACGCCTGATCCCCCAGCGTGACCCCCAGGCGGGTGGTTCACACACAGCATGGCAAGCGATATGGATGATCTCATCGCCGAGATCGAGCAGATGATTGAGGAGGACGACCCCGATCTGCTTGAGACGCTGGTCGAGGCGGTGGGTCATCGGCAGCAGCGGGTGAGAATCTACGCCGGGCTACGGCTGGGAGAGCTGTTCCAGGATGCGCGGGCGATCCCTGCGCTGGCCGAGGCCCTGGAAGCCGGATCGCGGCGTGAGCAGACTGAGGCGGCCAGCCTACTGTGGGAGATCGCCGACGCAGACACGCCGGGGATGCTCCGCGCCCTGCACCATGCGCCGACCGCCGCTCGTGATACCCTGGCCGACGCGCTGTACCGGATCGGGTGGTCGCCGATGGATGCGGATACCGCCGTTGCCTACTACATCACCACGCACCAGTGGCGGGAGTGCATCGTGATGGGATCGGAGGCCGTGCCGGGGCTGCTGAGCGCCTTGGCCGACTGGGACGGGTCGGTGCGGCGGGGGGCAGCGTGGGCGCTGGGGGAGATCGGTGACGGACGGGCCGTGGCGGGGCTGGCCGAGCTGCTGAACGATCCGAGTGGTGGCCTGTTCGGGGAAGGGGGGCGTGTGTGCGACATCGCCGCCGAGGCACTGGAGCGGATCGGGACGGCGGAGGCAGTGGATGTGGTGCGGGCGTGGCGGGAAGCGGGGGAGATTCGGCCCCCCGATGGCGCCGATTAGTTTCTGCACGACAGCGGTCGGACGCGGGGCAGGCGGGCCGCTCTGAGCGCCCCAGAGCCATGAGTTCATCTCTGCCGGGCGGCTGACAATAAGCCTGCCAGCGCCAGAAGTAAACACACCCCGCTAATCGCCGCGCCGATCTGCACGATCCGGCCCCGGTACTCGAATACGACCTCGCCGCCATCCAGCGGCAGGCGCACCGCGCGGAACATCCCGTTGGCGCGCAGGATTTCAGCAGGCTCCCCATTCACCGTCGCCGCCCAGCCTGGATACCACGCATCGGAGAGGATCAGGTACGCGCCCATGCCCCGGCTCTGGACCTGGATCGCCACGCGCTCCGGCTCGTAGGCGGTGATAGTGGCCACGCTAGGGTTGTGGGGGTCGCAGGGCGGGCCGACGATGGGGTTCGGGTCGAGGATCACGGGGCGGCGCGAGTCGCGCATCCGCACCCACATCTCGACCTCGTCGGCGGCGAGGATCGGGTCGCAGACTACGTAGGTGCGGGGCAGGGCAGCGGTGTACTCATAAATCTTCACGTCGCCGGACTGGATCAGGCGCACGTCTGGTGAGAGGCGCATCGGCAGGAAGGCCCCGCTGCGCCCATCGACGAGCGTCATGCCGCGCACGACCAGCGTGCCAGGGAAACTCGACACGGCGGAGACCTCGACGCGCTCGACGGTTAGCGGCGCTCCGCCCCACTCGACGAGCGCACGATACTCAGCCAGCTCCGGCTGATCAAGCGTGAAGTAGCCCACGACCTGCGGCGTGGAATGCTGCGCGGCGGCGGGGTCGCCCTCAGCGAAGTCGCGGCCCACGATCAACGGCAGCACGATAGCATCCAGCGGGTTTTGCATCCCCTCCCCGTAGATCGCCACTGAGCCGATCTGCGCCCCATCGGGCACATACGCTGCCCCTTCCAGGTGGCCGACGATGCCGACCGCCGTCGCCTCGAAGGGCTGTGGCGGGCGGGCATCGATGGGCGGGGGCGCAAGCATTGACGGGTCGTTGTGCTGGCGGGCCGGGAACTGGAGGTCGTAGTACACGCCGTCGATCCAGGCGTCATAGACCTTGTCGGTGATCACGT
>DAOTYF010000110.1:0-57208 GCA_034434995.1 Anaerolineae bacterium | reverse complement strand
GGCCCAGATGATTGGGTGGACGCGGAGATCACCGATCAGGAACTGGGCTACGAGCTCCAATCTGGCCGCGAGGTGCTGGGCCTGCTGATCGGGTTGCCAAGCTGGGCTGCCGGGGCGGATGGGTTGCCTCGAGGTCTTTATCTTGCACCCGACGATCCCGGCAACAGTTGGGCCACTTTTGTGCGCGAAGTTGTTTCCCGTTACCGAGGCCGCATCGATCACTGGGTTATCTGGAACGAGCCAGACGTATGGGACTCTTCCCATCCGGGCTATACCTGGGCGGGCGATGAGGCGGACTATGTGCAGTTACTCAAGGTAGCCTATCTGGTAGCCAGGGAGGCAAACCCCCGGGCGGTGATCCATCTTGCAGCAGTGACACACTGGTGGGATGTGCTGTATGGCCGTGAGTTGTACTTCGAGCGGCTGATGGATGCGCTGATCGCTGAACCGGAGGCTGCCGAGCACGACCATTACTACGACGCTGTAACGCTGCACCTATACTTTAACCCGGCCAACGTGTATGAAGTGATCGAGCAGTATGGCCGCATCCAGGCCGAACATGGGTTGGATAAGCCCCTCTGGTTGGTGGAAACGAATGCGGCTCCTTCCTCCGATCCCGCCTGGATGGTTGCTGAGCCAACGTTTCGCGTCTCTCTGGTGGAACAGGCAGCCTACATGCCGCAGGTTTTGTCGCTGGCGCTGGCTGCCGGGGTGGCGGGGGTGGGAATCTACAAATTGATCGATACGCCCGGTGATTACGCAGCCAACCCTGAACCCTTCGGGTTGGTGCGTGGTGATGACTCGCCACGCCCCGCTTACCGCACGGCGCAGGTCGCCATTGAGCAGCTCGCTGGCGCTGGGCGCGTAGAATGGACGGATCGGGATGTAGTGGCGCAGGTGGTTGTCGAGAAGCCAGACCAATTGATGCGTGTTCTATGGTCGCGCGTGCCGGCTGCTCAGGAAGTTCGCGTCCCGGCAACGTCCAGTATTGCGACACTCATTGACATGTGGGGCAACCAACTGCATATCAGACCGCGAGATGGGTTCTATAGCATTGTCCTACTGGGTGGTGAGTGTCAGCAGACTACGGGAGACTATTGTATGATCGGTGGCCCACCCGTCTACTTAGTCGAAACTGCCACTCATGCTATCGCCACCGGGGAATTGACGGTACAATACCGAACCTTTGACGGGTCTCTATCCCGCGCCTCGTCGCCCAGACCCCAGAATGGCCTGCTTCAGTGGGGGGGCGCCATGGCGGGAATATTCCTGGTGGCGGCTGTTGGGTTGGCTTTCCGGCTGAGATCAGCGCACAGCTAGTAAGGCATGTCATCATCGAAAAGAGGGGATCATGGCGGAGGTTCAAGTCTTCTGGGATCCGCAGGGCTTCACGTTTGACTCCCTGGGCAGCAACAAGTACCTCGGCAATACGGACGGCGACACCCCCTCCGTATCGGTGTCGATTCGCATGTTAAGCATCGATGCGCCAGAGACGCACTATCCGGGCAGATCGCGCCCCTCCAACCAGGACGCAAACCTCGCGCAACTGGCGCAATGGATACGCGAGGGACGTGCCCCGGTCAGCCCGGAGCTGGCTGAATATCTGTATCCCCGGCTGGCAACTGGCAGAGCAGGCTCCCTTCAAGAGCACCAGGGTGAACAGGCTGCGGCGGTGTTTGCCCAGATGATGGATCAGCGTCTCACCCGACCAGATGGCACACGCCGGAATGTCTTTCTGTATACAGCAGACCAGCCGTTTGATCAGTATGGTCGCCTTCTTGCCTATGTAGCTCCGGCCTATACCAAAGAGGAGCTTGCAATCCTCTCTCCCTGGGAGCGGGCTACCTTTAACATGCTGATGGTGCGGGCAGGCTGGGCGGCTCCCTTCATCATCTTTCCGAGCATACCCAAGTACCGCGACCTGGTGATGTTCCGAGCCTCGGCGAAGGAAGCATACCTTGCTGGGCGCGGCATCTGGGCCGATCCGTTGATGTTGACAGGCTACGAGTTTCGCATGGCGGTGAAACTCTATGAGGTGACCAGGCGTCTGGTGGCGGGTGAAGTGTTGCCTTCCAGTGCGCGAATGGCATGGATCGAACGCTACTGTGTCGATCTCACCACGCGCGGTATTTATTACCCAGAGAATTACTTCCGCGTTGCACCCTACAATCGGCTGTTTGTGTGGCCCAAGGATGTGTCGGACGCCGTTGCCCGGTTGAATCTTGAACCTGGCCAGACTGCGGAGGGAGGTTAGATATGCGGATCGCGATCTGCTCTGACATCCACGATAACATCTGGGCCCTCGAAAAGGCTCTGCCTCTCATGAACGAGGCAAACGTCCTGATCTTCTGTGGCGACTTTTGTGCGCCGTTCACGCTCACTCAGCTTGCGCGTGGCTTTGAAGGTCCGATCCATGCCGTGCTGGGCAATAACGACGGCGATCAACGCTTGCTTCTGCAGATGGCAGAGCAGGCGGGCAACACGGAGCTGCATGGTCAGCTTGCGGAGCTGGAGATCGGTGGTTTGAAGATCGGGGTGAATCATTATCCAGAGATCGCCCGTGGGCTGGCTCAATCAGGGCGTTACGACGTGGTGTGCTACGGACATGATCACATTGCCCATAAAGAGCGTCTTGGTGAGACGTTGCTGCTGAACCCCGGGGAAATCATGGGACGGTTTGGGCAGCGTACGTATATGATGTTGGACACAAACAGCCGAGAGGTGTCAATCCACCATGTCGAGTAACCCGCGCCGCGCTCAGATCGTGGCAGGCGCTCTGGGAAAGGGTTGCTTGGGCGGGATCGGACTGGCGCTCGCCTTTCTTGCTCTGAGCGCGGCGACCTATGGGTTGTTGGCAACCCTGGGCCTACCTTACAATCTGGTACTGTTGCTCAGCGTTGCCAGCGGGCCAATCCTGGGAACGGCACTTCTCCTGGTTGTTGCCTATAGGCGAGCCGCGCGGCATGGCGCGCGATGAAGGCGCTTCGTGGAACTTCACTCAAACGCTTCTTGCGGGATTATCGCCGCGCACATAGCCCTACCATTGAAGTTGTGCTGGTCCTGCAAAGCGTCAGCTATCCGGTGAACGTCGGTGCGTTGTTTCGGATCGCTGACGCCAGTCGAGTCCGCAGAATGATCCTGTGCGGGGCCACCCCCACCCCGCCGAACCCAACTATTATCAAGGTGGGGCGGGATAAGCATCACAATGTTCCTTGGGAGTACGAGCAACGTACCGAAGATGCCCTGCTGCGGATGAGGACGGCGGGGTATTATATTGTGGCTTTGGAAATCACGGATACCGCTCGTCCTTATTATGAGGTTGCCTATCCTGATCGGGTCTGTCTCGTCCTGGGTAACGAGGATCACGGCGTGGCCCGTAGCGTTCTGGAACTCTGCGACATTGCGGTTTTCGTGCCGATGTACGGCCAAGGCCAATCGCTGAATGTGCATGTTTGTGCAGCAGTGTTGCTGTATCACCTGCTGCACACATCCTTGCCCAATCCCTGACTTAACTGGCTGATCGCATCGTGCCGGATCAGCCTATATCTACAGCATTGCAGAGGGCGAATCATGGTCAAGGTTGTCACCACCGAGCAGATGCGCGAGATTGAGCGTGCCACGGATGCGGCTGGAGTCAGCTATGATCAGATGATGCAACATGCCGGGAGGGCTGTTGCAGAGGTTGTCAAGTTGCTGCTTGGAAACAACCCGCCCGAGCGCCGTGTCGCTGTCCTGGTTGGGCCTGGTAATAACGGCGGCGATGGACTGGTAGCTGCCCGTATTCTTAAAGAAGATACGGGGGCAGAAGTCGGTTGCTACCTTGCCAAACAGCGGGGTGAGGGCGATCCCGTGTTTGAGGCAACCCGGGCGGCTGGCGTGTTCATTGCTGTGGCAGAGGACGATCAACGTTGGCGCGTGCTGAAAAATCTCGTCAGCAACGCAGACGTTTTGATCGATGCGCTTCTTGGGACGGGCGCTCGATTGCCTATCGAGGGCGATCTCAAGAAGATCATGGAGGTGGCTGCTGGCGCGCTGATCAGGGGGCCACTGGACCGGGAGATCGTTGCCTGGCCTGCGGCCCCTGTGCGGGCGACACATAGCAGGCCCATGGTGGTTGCTGTTGACTGTCCGTCCGGCCTGGATTGCGACACAGGCATGCTTGATCCGGTTGCGCTGCGAGCAGATATGACGGTCACTTTCGCTGCTGCCAAGTTTGGGCAGTTGGCCTTTCCGGGGGCAGATGCAGTAGGGGAATTGATCGTCGCTGATATTGGTACCCCGATAGGTCTCCCCGCACTGGCCGAGGTTCAAGTTGAGCTGGCGACTGGTCGTGGGGTAGGGGGATTGCTTCCAAAGCGGCCAAGAGACGCCCATAAGGGCACATTTGGCAGAGCAGTGATTCTTGCTGGCTCAGTGAACTACACGGGGGCGGCAGCACTGGCTGGGGCGGCGGCCTATCGCGTGGGGGCAGGGCTTGTGACGTTGGCAGTACCGCAGATCATCCACCCTATTCTGGCTGCCCAGCTTCCCGAAGCGACCTGGCTTCTGCTCCCTCATGATATGGGCGTGATCAACGAAGTGGCGTTGGAGGTCTTTTTGAACGAGGTCGGGGAGCTGGATGCATTGCTGATCGGACCTGGTTTGGGGCGCGAAGAACAGACAGCGCGGTTTATGCGCGGCCTCATCCGGGGGCCGGGGCGGACGACGCGCGGCAGCTTGGGCTTTGTTCCGGCTGGGGGGCGCGCAACCGATGGAAGTCTCAGTTACCAGCTTCCGGCCTCACTGGTTATCGACGCAGATGGGCTTAACCTGCTGTGCGACATCGAGCAGTGGTGGGAGTTGCTCCCTCCCAACACAGTACTGACTCCCCATCCCGGCGAGATGGCCCGCCTGACTGGCCTGGATCGGGAAACCATTCAGGCTGACCGGATTGGTGTAGCCCGTGAAAAGGCAACCCAGTGGAACTGCGTGGTCGTCCTGAAAGGGGCCTTCACCGTCGTTGCAGCACCCGATCAGCGGGTGATAGTGATCCCCTTTGCCACCGATGCACTGGCGACGGCAGGAACTGGGGATGTGCTGGGCGGGTGCATTGTTGGGCTGATGGCACAGGGTGCAGACCCATTCAGCGCAGCCGTCGCAGGCGCGTATATTCATGGCCTAGCCGGCAAGGTGGCGGGAGAAGAGACTACTTCTCGAAGTGTGGTAGCGGGCGATGTGCTACGCGCCATCCCCCTAGCCATGCCTATCCTTGAATCCCCTGGCTGACGACCAAGTTCGCAGGCGGTCAGAAAGACGGCAAAGCTACCAAGGGCGAAATTCCGCTCACGCTCTTGCAGCAGGCGCGTTTTCGATCCTATGTTATGCGCTTGAGCTGTTAAGTTGGCAGGGCCGATCCAAAAGCGCTAGGCGCCCGCTTCTTTGGCGTCGCTTTCCTTCAGACCGGCACGGACCTTCCGCGCGGCTTCTTTGCCTTCCTCAACCGCTGCACCAACTCTTGTACGCGCCTCATCGACTAGCTTCTGGGTGCGCTCCTGGATCTCCTCTGCCTGGGCGCGCACCTCAGAAAGGGTTTGCTCTGCACGGGCGCGGAGTTGTTGAAGCTCTTCTTCAGTCCGGTCACGAAGCTCGATGCCCTTGGCGCGAATCTGCTCACGGGTCTCTGCGCCTGATTGGGGAGCCATCAGAAGCGCCACTGCGGCGCCAACCAGACCACCGATCAGAAAGCCGCTCAAGAATGATCCGATATCGCTGTTATTGTCTGACATGTTACTCCCTCCCTGGATTGTTGGTCACCTGATCGAACTAGAAGTTGTCTCGAATCGAGGACGTAGATGACGCCCCGTCCTCGCTCCGCGCCTCCCGATCTGTTTCACTGTTTACGTCTACCGCTGGCCTCTCCCCGCCTACTGTACCGTCTGGGTGCGAATCGCCGGTGCGCCCACCCAGGGGTGTGCCTGAGACTGCCGCCTGTAAGAGGATACCTGCTGCCTTACGAATGACCTCTACATCGCTGACCACCTTGCTGATCCCACCGACTGTGCCTGCTGTTGAGATAATTGGCCCTGTGACATGCCTACTGATGAACTGCGCTGTGCCGCGCACCGTGTTGACTGTGTCGGTGGCCGAATTGATGAGAGGTTGCACCTCGTTCGTGAGCAGATTGACGAGCCTGGCGGCCTGAATCAACAGCACCACGATGGCTGTGCCAATGACGATTAGCTCAAGGGCCATGACAATGATCAGCAGATCCCGGACCACCACTACGCTGGGGCCTGCCGTCTGGGCGTTGCTAGCTAGCGCTATGGCGATGAGGACAAGGCCAGCAGTCAGTAAGACAACGCTGAGCATCCCCACAATAGCGACGCTGCGTGTCTGGCGGGAACCCTGATTTCGGCCATTTGGCGTGGAGGCATTGCTCATGGCATTGCTTTCTGATGATGGGCGACTCCAGGTACACTGCTCACCCAGTCAGGGTGTGGAGTGAGGCCGCTCTCGGCCATCTGACCCGTCCCTGAGGTGATTATAGCATAGGCAAGAGAGGGCGAAAAAGCAAAACTGCATCGTGAAAATGGCCGCATACATGACGATTCCCTTAACTCTCAGGCGGTTTGCGTTGCAGCCAGAGGACTGCCATGGTGATTGTTGCGATCAGAGAACCTGTAGTGGCAGTCAGAAGGTCGATTGGGCCGAGGGTTAGGACGCGGATATCCATAACCTGCCCCAAAGCCTGGCCGACCGCGAACCCTACCCAGGATGCCAGGATCAGCCCGATCAGCCGGCGCCCGTCACCGCCGACTATCACATGCGTCAGCGCTCCATACAGGGTGGCGAGCATCAGGCCAAGCGTGAAGGCGGGTGAGATGGTCATGTTCCACTGCCTGAGTGAGTGTACCTCAAGCTGGCTTGAACGCTACGACGATCCAGACGCGGCTGCCGGGCAGCTCTTCGATGATCAGCTCCGCTTCGAACCCTGCCTTCCCTGCGGCCTGACAGGGATCGATGGGCCAAGGGCCTCGCTGGCCCGTGATCTGGTATAACCATTCGAGGAAGCGTGAGACTGGCCCGCGAATGGTTAGCACACTATTTGGCACACACACCCATCTCCCTCCCGGCTTCAAGACTCGGTGTATCTCTGCAAGGGTCTGAGGATGGACAATGAATTCGGTTGGGAAGGTACTAACCACTGAATCGAAGGATGTATCGGGAAAGGGAAGCTGCATGGCGCTAGCCCGCACGAGTCGCAGCACCAACCCTGCATGACGCGCCTTTCGGCCAGCGATCCGCCCCATGAAGGGGGATAGGTCAAGACCAATTACCCGCATTCCCATCCGGGTGAGATCAATTAGAAGCGTTCCTGTTCCATGAGCCAGCTCCAGAATCAGATGGTCGGGGGTTGCCACCAGATAGGGAATACTGGCTCGCTGCCATTGCCGCCATTGGCCGAGTGATACCAGCGAGCTGACAAGGTCATAGGACCAGGCAAACTCATTGTAGAGCAGGCGGAATCCAAATCGGATGAGGCCCCACCAGCCGTGTGCCAGCCATCCCTGCCTCATCACCGTAGTGCCTCGAAGCTAACGAGTTCAATTCCCTCAGCCGCAATCAGTTCGCGAGCGCTGGGGTGGGTGAGCGCTGCCAGCTCATCAGCGCGACGAACCGTGTAGCCGGATGCAGCACGTAGCTGATCGTCCACCTCTCCCGGATGGCACATCAGCTCTGTCGTCCCCTCCGGCAACCCGACGAGGATATTCAGTAGGTCCCCCAATGTTGCCCTTTCTCCATAGAAGTCCGCAATGAAGGAATCCGGCGTGGCTATTCCGGCCTCTGCGACAAGGTTGTTCAAGGCATGGATAGCTTTGGCAGCGGCTTCTTCATCGTCCGCGAGGCCCAGGTTGAGCAGCAACGTCACCGCGTTGGTAGGTTCTGCTGGTATGGGGCGCCGGATTGGGATGCCCAGCTCACGAGCCAATTGCGCGAGTAGGGAGACAGTAGGCGGACTCAGGTAAAGGGCGTGGTGGTGGCTATCCAGGTGATCAGGTGGACGCCCCACCAAATGGATGAACCGTTCGATCTGGGTGCGGCACTCATGCTCGATTTGGGTTATATCGATCTGGGACAGGGCAGGGATGATCTCGGCTTTGCCACGCAGCATTCCCTGCGCGTCAACCAGATCGGGAACCTGGTCAGGGTTGGCGCAGGGCGGCCCGGCAGTGATGGTTAGATGCAGACCCAAACCCAGACGCGGCGCGGAGCGCTGCACCTTCTGAATCGCTGACGCGGCTCCCGGCATATTGACCATGATGCTGGTAGATGTGACGATCCCTTCCTGATGTGCCCGAACGATCCCGCTTGTGACACCATCGGTATAGCCAAGATCATCGGCATTGACGATCAGATGTTTAGCCATTGGGCATGCTCCATTGATGGAGCGCGCGTTGGACACGGTCGGGGTAGTCGCTCATGAGCATATCTACCCCCAGGCCAATCATCCGCTGGATATCTTGGGGTTCATTGACCGTCCACACATTGATGCGGAATCCACGCTGGCGTGCCCAACGCACATAGCGTGCATCGATCATGGAGAAGTGAGGATGTTCAGCTTGGTGATAGCCCACCAGAAGTCGCGCCCACCAGACCGGGAAGGGCAGCTTCGGATCATACAACAGTCCAATGGGGATGCTGGGCGCTAGCCTGCGTGCATGGGCCAGCGCCAACGGATTAAACGATGACAGGAGCACCCGCCTGAACAGGTTATGCTCGGCAACCGTAGCTATGACGGCCTGGACCAGCTTGTGAATCGCCCGTCTCTCGAAGCCGAAGTACTTCAATTCCACATTGATGAGCAGCTTTCGTCCTACAACCTCGAATACTTCGCCGAGCGTGGGTATGCGTGTGCCAGAGAACACGGGAGAGAAGGGGGCGCCAACGTCCAGCCGGCGCAGATCATCGAAGCGCTGCTGGCGAACCAGCTTATTCCCATGACCGATCCTGGAGAGGTCGAAATCGTGAAAGACTACCGGAACCCCATCAGCGCTGAGCTGAACATCCAGTTCGATGCCATCCGAACCTAGTTCCGCAGCACGCTCGAAGGCGGGAATCGTGTTTTCAGGAGCCTCCATCCGAGCGCCGCGATGCGCGAAGTTGAGGATGCGCCCCTGATAGAATTCAGCTAGTGGCAGATCCCGAGGTCTAGCCATAGGTACATAACTGGCAAAGACCAGCCCCTTTAGTCCAAAGGGGCTGGTCCAAGATCGAATAGGCTGTTGCTATCCTATAGCTCAACGAAGTAAGCCTCACAGGCGCGATCGATGAGGTCCTGTGTCATTTCAAACGGCACGCCCAAGTACCCGGAGATATCTCGCATCTGGTCGATCAGGTCGCGCGGGTGGACGGCGCGCAGCGGACGGTCGCGCTTGATGTACCATTCCTGTAACAGGTAGGCAAGTATACGGTCGTCGTATGGCAGGCCGCGCAGTTTTGCCATCCTGATCCATATCTCGCGGAACTCTTCGTAGGAGGGATCCGTGATCTCGATCTTGTGGCGGATGCGGCGTAGAAAGGCTTCGTCTACCAGGTCGCGTGGTTCCAGGTTGGTCGAGAATACGATCAACACATCAAAGGGAACCTCCAGTTTGCGACCAGTGTGCAAAGTCAAGAAGTCAACACGCTTTTCCAGCGGGACAATCCAGCGGTTGAGCAAGTCGCGCGGGCGCACTTGCTGGCGCCCAAAGTCATCGATCAGGAACATACCGCCATTGGATTTCATCTGAAAAGGTGCTTCGTAGTACTTATTCACCGGGTCGTAGACGAGGTCGAGGCTCTCCAATGTCAGTTCGCCGCCGACCATGATCACCGGGCGTTTAATGCGAATCCAGCGCGGATCGGGGCGGTTGCGGGCCGAACCCGTTCCAGTTCCCTCTTCTTCTTCAAGTGGTTCATGATTGACGCTGTCAAAGACACGCACCACCTGACCGTCAATGTCAACCGCATAGGGGATGTAGATGCTCTGCCCCAGAACCACGCGCCCGACGGCCTCGGAGATGGTAGTCTTGCCATTGCCTGGTGGCCCATACAAGAAGATCGACCGCCCGGAGTTCACTGCAGGCCCGATCATGTCAAACAGTTTTCGATTGAGCACCATATGGGAGAGTGCAGTGTCCATGATCTGCGGGTTCACCAGCGTTCGGCGGTGCTGCTCATTGATTGCCTTGGAATACCAGGGTAGCGGCACGGGGGCTGGCCCGGCATATTGGGACCGTTCCAGGGCCTCCCGCGCTTTAGCAATACCGATCCCGGTGATGACGTATTGATATGCCCCCTCACCGAGGCCGCCACTCCCCTTGACTTCGACGGCCTGTTCCCTTTTGAGGAATTCCATGATCTGATCGACCACGCCATTAAAGGGGAGCTTGATTACTTCAGCGATCCGATAGCCGGACATGAAGCCACTGAAGTAAAGCACCTTGAGCACTAGCTCGGATAGGCCGATCAAGTGCAGGCCGGTATCTTCGATACTGGTGACTGGCGGGGGTGTCCAACTCTCACCGGCCCCAATGCCATAGCGATCCTCCTTCTTGGCTTCGGGGGCGGGAGTCCCAATGCCTTGGCGTTGTGCTGCCTGCTGTTGTGCGATCTGGGCTGCGGTCGGCTTGATGCTGCTCATGGCTCAATCCCTTCCAGAATCTTCCCAACGCGGAGAATATCTTCTTCCGTATTATAAGCATGGCTCGAGATTCGCAAGTGGGGGTTCCCCTCAGCGTCCACATGGGCGCGCAAGATGACTCCCTGTGACTGGAGGGCTGCTACGAGCGGTTCTGGGGAAGATGGAACAGCCAAAGTCACGATGTGGGCGTGATGCCGAGGGTCATGGGGTGTGATGACCTGATAGCCTCGTTGCTCAAGGTCGGCGATGGCGATGTCGCTCAGGTGAGAAACCCAGGCTGCGATGTGTTCTATCCCCAGATCAAGCACCAGGTTGATTGCCGCCAGCAGCCCGGCGAGGCCGACAATGTTCGATGTGCCCATGAAAAAGCGCTCCGCGCCTGGGCGCAATGTCATGTCGTAGCTCAGCCAGTGCTCCCAACCGTGCACGGAAAGCGGGCCAACAAAGGCAGGCTGCATCTGGTCGATCAGGTCCTCGCGGATCGCAATAAAGCCCTGCCCTGGAGGCCCTAGCAGGGCTTTCTGCCCTCCTGCCGCTATAGCGTGAATGCCCATCGTCCGCATATCGATAGGGATCACGCCCGCCGCCTGGATGGCATCGACAACCAACCACAGATCGTGTTCGGCGCAGTAGGTCCCCAGGGCGGCGAGGTCCTCGCGCCTGCCGGAGAAGAACTGCACTGCGCTGACTGCCACAACCCGGCTGCGCGGGGTGCGGGCCGCATCCAATGCCTCTAATGTCAGCCCGCCCTGCATGGAGGGAACCAGGCGTGTCTTAATGCCTCTGCGCGCCAGATTCTGCCAGGGGTAGACATTGGACGGGAACTCGATATCGCATAACAGGATATGGTCACCGGCTCGCAGCGGCAGGCTATTTGCGATCATATTGATCCCCATCGAGGTGCTCTCGACAAAGGCCACCTCATCGGGGCACGCGTTCACCAGCCGCCCAATCGCTCCAGCCAGTTGCGTGGTGATTGAGTCGAGGAGATCAGCGTAAGCGAGGCTTCCCCTCTCCGCCAGGGCGTTGGTGGCCTGGATCATGGCCTCTTTCACCGGGGTAGGGAGGGGGGAAAGCCCGGCATGGTTCAGATAGGCGACTCCCGCATGGGTGACTGCAAACAGGTCACGGAGTGCCAGAATGTCATAGCGGGGCTTGAACACAGGGTATTCTCGGGTTTCAGTGCTATGTGGGTTGCTGGATGGGAAACTTGGGCGGGATTATAGCATTGGCTCAGGAGGTGGCACAAGCTGGCGATCTCCCCATGTGTCTGTTGTTCTGAGGTTGGGATTGTATGGATTCCGTAGGGTAAAGGTGCTCGTCGAACGCTATAATAGGTTCGAGCGTCGGACTCCGTGCTGCCCATCGCAATTGGGAGCTTGCGCTGGAGATCAGCGCTCGAATTGTATCCCGGATAAGGTATAGCCTTAATATGCTTGACCGAATTCACTGGCTGGGACACGCCAGCTTCAGAATCAACGGCCCTCCCCATGCTGATGGCCCGGTGATCTACATCGATCCCTGGAATCTGCCCGATGATCCTCCCACGGCTGATCTGATCCTGGTGAGCCACGACCACTACGATCACTGCTCACCAGCCGATATCGCCCTCATACGGTCGCCGCGTACCGTGATTATTGCGAATCCGCGCGCGGCTAAGTATCTTGGCGCAGATGTGCAGGTCTTGAGACCCTGGCAGAGTGCCGCCAGCCTGGGCGAAGTCTCAGTGCGGGCCGTGCCAGCATATACCCTGACCCACGCCCGCCATGATAGAACCTATGAGGGGCTGGGATTCGTGATCTCCTGGAGGCGACAGGATATCTACTTTGCTGGTGACACCGATCTGGTGCCCGAAATGGAGCGGATCCGCTGTGATGTTGCGCTTTTGCCAGTTGGCGGGGTGTTTACTATGGGTTGGGAAGAAGCCACCCAGGCAGCCCGGCTGTTGATGCCGGGGGTGGCGATCCCGATGCACTACGGGCGCGAGATACCAGGCAGTCAGGATGATGGTCGCCGATTTTGCCAGGCCGTCAACAGCGGGGTGCAAGTGGTGGAACTGCCAGTTGAAAATGAAAGGTTCAGAGTTCTGCACCCCTAGCTTGGGCCACTAGGGGCCAACCCTTTCATGTTGCCTGGGGTCTGCCTCAGGCAGCCCTCTCCCCATCCGACCAGCTCAGTGGCAGCTCGTTTTCCGATAGGATCAGGGGTCTGGTCTTCTGCCGTATGGCGTCCGCGTTGACAATCACCTTGCGGATGTCCTGGCGGGAAGGGATCTCAAACATCACATCCAGCAGACAGATTTCGATGATGGTTCGCAGACCTCGAGCGCCTGTTTCGTGCTCGATAGCCATGTCTGCCGCTGCGTGCAGAGCGTCGTCGGTGAAGACCAGCTCCACGTTATCCAGCTCGAACAGCGCCCGATATTGCCGCACCAGCGAGTTTTTTGGCTCAACGAGGATGGCGACCAGCGCATCATGATCGAGTGGATCGACCGTTGTGACCACTGGCAGCCGGCCCACAAACTCTGGGATCATGCCGTAGGCGATCAGATCGTCCGTTGTGATCTGGTGCAGAATCTCCGCCTCACCAAGATCGCGTCGGTTACCAGAGCCTTGAAAGCCGATTGTGCCTTTTGCGCCGATGCGCTTGGCGATGATGTCCTCAATTCCAGCAAACATGCCACCACAGATAAACAGGATATTGCGAGTGTCGATCTGGATGAATTCCTGGTGGGGGTGTTTGCGGCCCCCGTATGGTGGCACGTTGGCGATTGTCCCCTCGATGATCTTCAGTAGGGCTTGCTGGACGCCTTCCCCGCTCACGTCGCGGGTGATCGAGGGGTTATCGCCACTCTTGCGGGCGGTCTTGTCGATTTCATCAATATAGATGATGCCTCGCTCTGCCCGCTTCAGATCAAAGTCCGCGGCCTGAATCAGGCGCAGTAGAATGTTTTCCACATCCTCACCCACGTAGCCCGCTTCGGTCAGGGCGGTGGCGTCGGTAATGCAAAATGGCACGTCGAGGATACGTGCCAGCGTCTGGGCCAGCAACGTCTTGCCAACGCCGGTTGGCCCCACAATCAGGATGTTGCTCTTGTCAATCTCGACCTCGCTTAGCCCGGACTGAGCCTTGATGCGTTTGTAGTGGTTGTAGACGGCCACTGACAGAACGCGCTTGGCGCGGTCCTGCCCAACGACGTACTCTTTGAGCCGGTCGTAAATCTGCTGCGGCGAAGGCACATCCTGCGAGAGAAACTCCGTTTCTGTCGGGAACGTCGTCTCTTCCTCTTCCAGAATTTCCCGGCACAGGTCTACGCACTCGTCGCAGATGAAAACCCCCTCAGGGCCAGAGATAAGGCGTCTAACTTCCCCTTGAGGGCGTCGGCAAAACGAGCAGTGCTGGGGGCCGCTACGATCCGAATGCATCTTTAGCCCTCCGAGTGCTTGGGGGGTTCCAGCACACCATCGATGAGACCATATTCAACAGCCTGATGGGCCGAGAAGTAGATATCGCGATCGGTGTCCTCGTTGATCTTTTCGGTATCCTGACCCGTGTGGCGCGAGAGGATCTCGTTCAACTGTTCCCGCAGACGCAGAATCTCTTTGGCCTGTATCTCGATGTCCGAAGCCTGGCCCTGGGCGCCACCAATGGGCTGGTGCATGTGGATCGTGGCATTGGGTAGAGCGTAGCGTTTGCCCTTTGTGCCCGCTGTTAGGAGCACTGTACCGAAGCTGGCCGTAAAACCGACCGCCACGGTGCTGATGGGCGGGCTGATGAGCTGCATTGTGTCATAGATCGCCAGCCCTGAGTACACAGCCCCGCCTGGGCTGTTGATGAACATCTGAATTTCCTTCTCGGGGTCCTCCCGATTGAGAAACAAGAGCTGCGCGACGATCAGATTGGCGACCTGATCGTTGATCGGCGTGCCTAGAAAGACAATCCGTTCTTTGAGCAGGAGAGAATAGATATCGTAGGCGCGCTCTCCGCGTCCCGTGGTTTCAATGACCATCGGGATCAGGCTCGTGGGGATAAATAGCGACATAGCCAGCAAATCTCCTTAATGGGATGTAACCTAATCAGGATCGGTCTTGGGGCTGACGGAAGCCTCGGCTATCGTTGAGGTCTGCACCTTCGCTCTAGACTTCTTGGGCTTCTTGGTTTCATCAGGCTCAGCATCGGCTTGATCGGTCGTAAGTTCAGGCGCCTCACCCCGCGCAATGGCTAGGAGCCGCAGGCTCGCTTTCTCGGCCAGTAAGCGCCGCGAGATCGACTCCTTTGCCTGTGCGGATGAGAAGAGTTGCCGTGCCAGAGGCGCCTGTGAGCCGAAAGAAAGCGTCATGGTCTGGATTTCATCTTCGATTTCCTCATCGGTCACAACGATTCCTTCTACTTCGATCAGCTTGCCCAGAATGAGTGCTCGAACAAGAGCGCGGCGGGAAGGCTCGCGGAAGTCCTCGCGCAGTTGCTCCATCGTGAGGTTGTTGAGCTTGAGATACTCATCAATGGTGAGTCCTTGTTCGCGCAGGCGCTTATCGAAGTTCTCTATGGATGAGTCGATCTGCTCGGCAAGCATGATCGGCGGGTACTTCACAGTCACCAAAGGTTCAAGTTGCTCAAAGACCGCATTGGCGTAGAGGTCATCTGCGTGGCGAGATGCGACTTTTGCTAGCTGGGCACGAATACTCTCTCGCAGGGCGGCCAGACTCTCATAATCGCCCACACTCTGTGCAAACTCGTCGTTCAATTCGGGAAGCTCACGTCGGAAGACCTCTTTGCAGATGACGTGGAACTCCATCGTCTTGCCGCGAATTTCCTCAACGTAGTCCTCGTCATTCGGGACATCGAGGGAGAAATCACGGGACTCTCCCTTGCTCATGCCGACGATCTGCTGGGGGAAGCCTGGTATAGGGTAGGTGGACTCTTCTGCAATCAGTACCCTTACAGCCTCCTGCTCGATGATCGGAAGTTTATCTTCCTCATCTGTAAGGGTTCCAAGAATCTCGAGCATGGCGGCATCGCCCATAGCTACAGCGCGTTCGACCGGCTCCAGAACTGCCTGCTCAGCCAGCATGTCCCTGAGAACGGTCTCCACATCCTGATCGGTGATCTGAGGTTGATCAAAGGGAACGCGAACCTCGCGGTAGTTGCCCAGGTCAACGTCAGGCACGAGTGGCACCGTGAATGTCATCACCAGCGGATCAATGGATAGGTCGGTTAGCTCGCCTTCCGCGTATGGATCGAGTTGCGTCTGGTCGAGAGCCTCAGCGTAGACGGCCTGTCCCAGTGGTTCAAGCGCCTCTTCTAAAAGTGCTTGGTCACCGATGTATCGCCTCACAACTTGGTGGGGGGCCTTACCTTTCCGGAAACCGGGGATATTGATCCGCTGAGCCAGCCGTTGGGCAACCAGCAGCATCTCACGTTGCAGCCGCTCTGGAGGGACTGTTACCACGAGCTTTGCCTGATGATCTTCAAGCAGCTCAGTCTCGATCTTAAGCACAATATCTTCCTCACTGTGATTGTAGGTGCATTATAGCATGGTTAGGGAGCTGCTGCTATCGTGCGTGGTACGCCGGCACAGCGAGCATGGGAATGAGGCAGTAACAGGATAAAGGCTCTACGTACCTTCGTAGAGCCTCCAGGACATTAGGTGGGGAAGGCGGGAGTCGAACCCGCACGCCTCGCGGCACATGATCCTAAGTCATGCTCGTCTGCCAATTCCGACACTCCCCCCCTACGCCCGATTATAGCCCGGACTGGCCAAGCGATGCAACCAGGGTTTGCCTTTAACACGCCCAGGCTTTGCTTGCCTGCGGCTTCTGGGGCGGGCTATAATTTGCCTCACTAACCCTTTACAGTCGGGAGACATTGTGGATGATCGACGTCAATGACCTACGACGTGGTGTGACGTTCACTATTGATGGTGAGCTTTACCGCGTGCTCGAATATTCGCACAATAAGCCCGGTCGTGGGAAGGCAACTATTCGTGTGCAGGTACGGAACTTGCGCTCAGGGGCCACGCGCGAGATGACCTTCAATTCCGGTGACCGGGTACAAGACATTCGGTTGGAAACGCATGTGGTGGAATATCTGTACCATGATGGTGAGTTCCTGCACTTCATGGATATCGAAACCTACGAACAGCCACAGATTCGAGCAGACGTTTTCGGCGACGACGTGTACTACCTCACGGAGAATCTTCAGCTCAAGCTGTCATCCTACGAGGGCGAGATCATTGACTACGAGTTGCCCACGACGGTCGAGCACCGAGTTGTTGAGTCAGAGGTGGCTCTAGCGGGTGATACAGCCACAATGGCCACCAAACAAGTCACGACCGAGACAGGTCTGCGGGTAACCACGCCCCTGTTTGTCGCTGCCGGCGATATCATCCGAATCGACACGCGCACGGGTGCCTACATCACCCGCCTTTAACCCCCCACATTGCCCCGATCGCTTGGGCATACCCTGCGGCGATGTGGGGCGGAGTCTGTTTGCTGTTCGGGCTGTATTCCTGCTCTCTTTACAGGCGATATAATCAGGCGGCTTGACTCCGTGCACTGCTGCTTAGGGAAGCTCATGCTAACATGAAAACACCAACTGGCCGGGAGTGCCGCTACTACTATGAAGACTTCCATCGGGGGCGCAACAAGCAAGAGTGCCGCTTGTTGAAGCAATCCGCCGGACCCAGGTGGAAGCCATCGGATTGCTCGCACTGCCTGATTCCTGACATTCTATGGGCCAATGCCAGCGAGTATCTAGCGCTCCATGCGGAGATCAAGCTGGGCGTGCTGGGGATCGGGCGTCGTATTGCTGTGACGGCATGGTGTACCAAGCACGACCGCGAAATTGCTGATCCTTATGTTGGTTGCACACTGTGCGTTCAGGAACGACCGGATATCGCTAACTGGACGGAGACGGATGCATGATCAGGGCTGTTCTGCTCGATCTGGACGATACTCTGATCAGCAGTCGAACCCAGGAGATGTTTGCGGCCTACCTTGAGGCCCTGGGTCAACACATAGCGCCTGCTCTTAGCTCACCAGAACAGGCTGGTCGATACATCATAGACGCCTATGTGACTGCCCTCACGCAGTATGATCCGATCCGTTCCCTAGCAGAACGGTTCTTTTCTGCCTTCTCTGCGCTAGTAAATTCTGACGACGATCATACACGGCTGTTCAACGCATTCTATGCCGAGCAATATGCCAAGATCGTCGGGCCATACATCCAGCCTCGCCCAGAAGCACACGCACTGCTGAATTGGCTGGCCGACTCCGGTCTTCAGGTAGTTGTTGCCACGAACCCAGGCTTACCGCTGGCCGCGATTGAGCAGCGGCTTGAGATGGGGGGCATTGCTCCACAAGATGCCCGGTTTGATTTGGTGACTGCTCTGGAGACAATGCACTTTGGGAAGCCGCAGCCGGAATACTTTCACGAAATCCTCATCCGGCTTGACCTGGAAGCCCACGAGGCGATCATGGTGGGCAACGATTGGGAGGACGATATCAAACCCGCTCTGAGCGCTGGTTTGCACACCTACTGGGTCGAATCGGGTAAGCCGTTTCACAGCGCATACGCTGGCCTTGTGGACGCGCACGGGAGTCTAGAGCACCTGCTGAATCGCGTCCAAGCCGGTTGGCTGGATACTCTTCAGCCCCGGCCTACTGGCCATGAGGTCCTGATTCAGCGGTTGGCGGCCTTTCCGGCAGGGGTCGCTGCTGCAATCCAAGGCTACCCCCCCGATGTGCTGGAATGCGCCCCCGCCGATCACGAGTGGTCAGCACGGGACATCATCTGCCACCTCAGGGATCATGATGCGGAGGAAGACCGAAAGCGTCTGCAGCGCATCCTGGATGAGGAAAATCCTTTTCTCTCAGCCAATTATGACCCCTGGGCACACGCTCACCAGTACATCCACACCTCAGCGCGGCAGGCCTTGGAGGAATTTGTGCGCTTCCGTACGGAAATGGTGCAGTGGCTGGCTAGTTTACCCGCAGAAGTCTGGGCACGGCCAGCGCGGTATGCCATCTTTGGCCCGACATGGTTTGGGGAAATGGTTCGGTTTGCTACAGAGCACGACCGCACGCACCTCCGCCAGATACGGGCTGCGATTCGGGATGCAACGCTGAGGGACGACGGGAAACAATAACCACCAAACCGCCTTTGCGGGCGGGGTTTCTACGAGCAAGGCAGGAGAGGTGGTTCCTTGATAGGCTTACAACTTGACGATGGGCAACACCAGGGATACGAGGGTTCCTTGACCTTCCTGGCTCTCTATACGGATGGCGATGTCGTGTGCGTCAAATATCATCTTGACCAGCGCCAGACCGATTCCCAAACCCCCATGACGCCGCGTGACGCTGGTATCTCCCTGCTGGAGAGGCTCGAAAAGGTGCTCCATCATATCGGGGCTGATGCCCATCCCTTTGTCCTCGATCATCAATCGGACACCGCCCTCCGCTTCTAATGCCCGGACGGTAACGGGCTTGCCTTCGCCGAACTTCGCTGCGTTCAGGATGAGGTGAGTGATAGCACGGGTCATCGAGGCTGCGCTCACCATCACCGGTGGCAGGTCTTGAGGCGCATCGAGTTCAATGAGGTCTTCTTTGCCACGTCGTAGACTTCGCACCTGGTCTATGGCGGCAATCAGAATATCCCGCAGCGAGGTAGGGGCTAGGCGGAGATCGGTGGGATCGCTGAATGCCTGGATATCACGAATACGATATTCCAATTGTCCAAATGCCGCCTGGGCGTCACGGAAAAGCACCTGGCGGCTGTCCTCATCAATCCCGTCTTGCGCCATCAGATCAAGGGCGATCTTGGCCTGGTGAAGCGGTGTGCGGAGTTCATGCGAGGCAATGCCCAATATATTGTCTTTGACTCGGCTCAATGCCTGAAGTCGTTCGTATGCCGCACGCAGCTCTTTTGTCCGCTCGGCCACCCGTTGTTCTAGTTCGCGGCGATGGGCTTCGACCTCATCATAGAGCTGTTTGGTTCGCAGAAGGGAGCGCACGCGGGCGGTTAGTTCAAGGGGGTCTGGCGGTTTCTCCAGAAAGTCATCAGCGCCTGCCCTGAGGCCATCCAACCGACTAGCACGGTCAGAAAGGCCCGTCACGAGGATCACCGGCATGAACTTGGTGTCCTGGCTCTGCTTGACGCGGCGGCACACCTCGATGCCGTCGATTCCCGGCAGGATGATATCCAGAACGGCGACATCCGGGTGGTGCTGCTGAACTAACTCCATTGCGCTTGGGCCATCGCTGGCGGCAAGAACCTGGTAACCATCCCGCTGCAGCAACAATGAGAATACTTCAACGATACGCTCGTCGTCGTCTACCACGAGGATTTTGCATTCCTCTGGCGGGCGGAGCGGTAGGCCAGACGTAGGAAATGCTTCACCGGACCGGGCAACAGCCATACCTTGAATTCTCCCCTTTGTGTTCTCAGTCTAGCATGACTTGGCGGAGTATGCATACAGGAGAGGTTTGTGGAATGTTGAGTTCACGTCGGGCAAAGGATGCGTCAGCCGCGAAGTATCGGTATGACACTCAGTTTCCGGTAAAATGTGGCTGGCACTGATGTACGTTGATCTCATGCTTCCACGGCTTGACGCTGCGCCTGGGTATTTATCGACGGGACTCGGTCAGGCCGCTGATACTGCTGCTGGCCCGGATTTATGGCTCACGCCACACCGCCTGAACACAAAATCATTTCGAGGCACAGGTTCAGACGACCGGAGATTCGTCTTTGGCTTCCGGTGCTGATGGTAGGCTTGGTGCTGTTATGTGGTTGGGTGCTTGCGCCACGTTTTAGCTTGATCGACGTGTTGGCTTTGCTATTCCTAACCTACGTTGCGATCAGCGCCGTGGTGACGGTAGTTGAGATCACCGTGCTCCAGGATGGGTTAATTATCCACCGCCTGATACTCCCCCAGCGCTTTGTGCCCTGGAGCGCTGTTGATCGGGCAGTTGTGTTTGCTTATGCGGAAGGGGAAACCGGGGTGCACATCGAGATCGCCAGCATTGGGCTGTATGAGGGCCTCTCGCCCCTCAACCGACTCCCCGGCCCTGTGTATGGGCAGGGGCTGCGCCAGACGATAGTCATTACACCGGAGACGGTTGAGAATTATCATGTCTTGCTGGCTGCGCTGGAACAGAACTGCACCGTTGTGAGGTGCGAGGCTGGGTGATAAACTCAGACGGTTGTGCTCCACAACGGACAATGCGGTAACATGATCTCGAAATCTGCCCAGATCGTGAGACAGTAAGCTGCCAGGGGAATGTGCTATGATTTCTCCTGTGCAACTCTCTAGAAAGGCCCTGCAGTGCGCGACATCCTCGTCGCTGTTGATCTCGAAACGACCGGGCTAAACCCTTTTGAAGACCGCATTATCGAGATTGGAGCGCTCAAGGTCCGGGATGATACGGTTCTGGAAGAGTGGCATAGCCTCGTAAATCCTGGTCTTCCTATCCCCCCTCATGTCACGCGGCTAACGGGCATCCGAGACGAGGACGTAGCGGCAGCCCCCTCCCTCCGGCAAGTGCTGCCCCAACTCAGACGCTTTGTTGGGAATCACCCGCTGATCGGCCACAACATCAGCTTCGACGTCGCATTTCTGCGCCATGCCGGGTTGTCGCTTGATAACCCGGTGGCGGACACTTACTTGCTGGCATCTACCCTGCTGCCTGGGGCGCCACGTTATAGCCTGTACGCTTTGGCGAGCATGTTCGATATCTCGACTGAAGGAGCACATCGGGCACTGCATGATGTGCGCATGACCTACCGCCTGTACCGGGTGCTGTGGGAGCGGATTCTGCATCTTCCGCTGGACATCCTAGCTGAGATCGTCCGCTCAGGTAGACAAATGCCCTGGAATGGGCAGATCGCCTTTGAGGCTGCGTTGCGGGAGCGCGGCCAGGAAGTCGCCCAGCCCTACCTCGCGCACAGCGCTACCGAGGTTGATGAGGAGCTGGCGGAGTTGTTCGGTACCCAAGAACAACCGTCCGCTTCGTTGAGGCCGAGACGAACACCCGAGCCGATCGATGTTGAGCAGGCCGTTGCTCTGCTTAAGCCAGAGGGCGCCCTGGCGAGTGTATTGCAGGGCTACGAGTTTCGCCCTCAACAGGCTGAGATGCTGCGTGCTGTGGCGGATGCCTTTAATAGAGGGCAGCACGTCATGGTCGAGGCCCCAACGGGCGTGGGCAAGACGATGGCATACCTGGTCCCAGCCGTTTACTTCGCGACGCGGAATGATGACCGAGTGATCATCAGCACGAACACGATCAATCTTCAAGACCAGCTAATCAAGAAGGATATTCCGCTCCTGCGATCGGCGCTGGGCGTGCCGTTCAGAGCGGCGGTACTGAAGGGGCGCAGCAACTACCTATGTCCACGCCGCCTAGCGGCCCTGAGACGACGCGGCCCCACCTCGCCTGAGGAAATGCAGATGCTGGCCCGCGTTCTGGTATGGCTAATCACCAGCCAGAGTGGGGATCGCGGAGAATTGACGCTTCGTGGCCCTGCAGAGGCTGCTGTCTGGCAACGTCTGAGCGCAGAAGATGAGGGCTGTACCATGGAGCGCTGCATGACGCAGATGGGTGGAACTTGTCCCTTCTACCAAGCGCGGCGCGCCGCCGAGGGAGCCCATCTCGTTATTGTGAACCATGCATTGCTGCTCTCCGACATCGTGGCCGAGGGGCATGTCCTCCCCGACTATCGCTATCTCATCGTGGATGAGGCGCACCATCTCGAAGAAGCAACGACTAATGGCCTCAGCTTTCGGACTGACCCGGCGGCAATCTCGCGCCAGCTTGCTGAACTCGGCACAGCCAATACGGGTTTGCTGGGAGAAGTCCTTCAGCGCACTCGCGGCGTGATCCCCCCTGAGTACTTCGCGTCTTTACAGACCTTCGTCAACATGGTGGTGGATGCAGCAGCATATATGAACCGCCACGTTGAGGCATTCTTTCAGGTACTCCGCCGCTTCCTCGAAGAGCACACACAGGTTCCCCGCAGCGAGTACACCCAGCAAATCCGGATCATCGCGGCTATGCGCACTCAACCTGCCTGGTCGGGCGTCGAAACTTATTGGGATAATCTGAGCAAGTTCACGTCCGGGATTGCTGATGCGATGATGCGACTGGCAGGTGGTCTGCGCGAACTTGGCGAGTATGAAATCGAGGAGTACGACGATTTGTTGGCTGGAATCAGCGCGGCTGCCCGTCACCTGGCTGAGCTTCACCAGCGGCTCGAGCAACTCGTAATGGTGCCTGATGCCAATACGGTTTACTGGGTAGAGTTTCAGCCTGATGGAGAGCGCATCTCAGTCCATGCCGCTCCCCTGGATGTGGGTCCGCTCGTGCAGCGTTATCTATGGCATGGCAAAGAGACCGTCATTATGACGAGCGCCACACTTCGTAGTGACGGCTCATTCTCCTACATTCGTGAGCGCCTGGATGCGGACGCGGTGGAAGAGGTCGTGGTTGATTCGCCTTTTGATTATGAGTCCAGCACGTTGCTGTACCTCGTCAACGACATTCCTGAGCCTTCTGAGCAAGCCTACCAGCGCGCTGTGGAGCAGGGCGTTGTGTCGTTGTGCCGTGCTACTGAGGGCAGAGCTTTGATCCTGTTCACCAGCTATGCACAGCTTCGTCAGACGGCCAAAGCTGTTAGTGGCGCGCTGGCACAGAGTGGGATCGTGGTCTATGACCAGAGCGATGGGTCGAGCCGGTCTCAGTTGATGGAAGGCTTCATAGAGAGCGAAAAGGCTGTTCTGATGGGAACGCGCTCATTTTGGGAAGGGATTGACGTGCCAGGCGAGAATCTGAGCGCCCTGGTGATCGTCCGGTTGCCTTTTAGTGTGCCGACGGACCCGTTGTTTGCCGCTCGGAGCGAGCTATTCGATAACCCATTTGTGCAGTACGCAATCCCAGAGACGATCTTACGTTTCCGCCAGGGGTTCGGTCGCCTGATTCGCCGCAAGGATGACCGAGGAGTGGTTGCGATCTTTGACCGCCGCGTGCTGACCAAGCAATATGGCCGATTATTCTTGGATGCATTGCCCCGCTGTACAGTGCGCCGGGGGCGGATGATTGATCTACCCGATGCTGCAGCTCGATGGTTGGCGCGTGGCTGAGAGTTGCGCCCATATTGGTGCGCAGTACAATGAGGACAGCGAGGTGTAGTTTTGGGTATTCTCCAGTGCCTCTGTTGAGCACGCCTGGTAAGGAGCAAGTGATGGGGGACCAATCCGCAGAGCGACGAAGGAAGATCCTCGTCATCGAAGATGAGCCTGCCATGGTTGAGCTAGTCACCTTGATTCTCAAGAATCGAGGCTTTGAGGTCATCGGCGCGGTCGGAGGAAGGGAAGGTCTTGATCTCATCCGCAGCTCGAAGCCGGACCTCGTCCTGTTGGACTTGATGATGCCTGACATGAGCGGTTGGGATGTTTACCAGCACATGAAGGCTGACGAGGAGATGAAGGCCATCCCAGTCATCGTGGTGACTGCCAAGGCGCAGAGCATCGACAAGGTGCTTGGCTTGCATATTGCCAAAGTGCAGGATTACATTACCAAGCCGTTCAGCCCCAACGATCTTGTTGCGAGCATCAACAAGGTTCTGGGAGGGCACTCCGCCGATTCGGTAGGGGGAGAATCTTCGTCGGCGTAACCCGCTCCGCAGATGGCTCAAACGGCTGTCCATGCATCCCTTAGGGGATGTGCTGATTGTGCTGATTCAAACCACTTTTCCCATCATTTCCGCGATCCAGATATTGAGCTTTGTGGCGGAGATCAATAGAACAACGATGGCTGGCGCGGGGCGTCTGATCCACGCCGGAACGCAGGAGGCCCTCCTGTACCGGGTTCGATGGTGCAGCTCCTTTGTGTGTAAGCTGCGTGGATTAATGTTTCGCAGGTCGCTATTGCCTGGTGAAGGGCTGCTGATGGTTGAATCCTCGGCAAGCCGCATGGGGGCTGCGATCCACATGCTGTTTGTCTTCTTTCCAATAGCAGTTGTATGGATGGATGATGAGTTCCGGGTGGTGGACATGGCCTACGCTAGACCATGGCGCATCCTGTACGCCCCTGCAAGGGCAGCGCGGTATACGCTTGAGGCTGAGCCAGCCTTGCTGAATCACGTTCAGGTGGGCGATATTTTGAGGTATGAAGAGCAATCTTAGCGATCTCCTGGCCCGTGCCGCGACCCTGATGGCCCTGGCTATATCCCTTGCCCACGAGAGCCGTGCGTATGCACAGGATGATGGTCCCCCTGGAGGTCAGGCGGTGATCATCCATGTCGTCCAGCCGGGTGAAAGCCTGGATAGCATCGCCGAGCGATACGCCACGACCCCGGAAGCGATCCTCCTAGCCAATGGCCTGACTAGCCCTGCGGAGGTCACTGTTGGGCAAAGGCTGATCATTCCGTCCGCCTCGCCTACTGTGCAAAGGACCCCGATCACAGTTGGGATGGGCGATACGCTATCTGCACTGGCGGCCCGGTATGGCGTGTCGGTCGAGGCTCTGGCGCAGACGAATCGGTTGGTTAATCCGAATCAACTGATCGCAGGGCAGACCCTGGTCATCCCGGCTGGCAGTGGGGCCAGCCCTACCCGGCTCAATACCGTGATCCGTCTGAATGGCGCTGAGACGGTGTGGCATATTGCCCTCCGCAACCGCAGCAATGTTATTGCCTTGATGCTTGCCAACCGGATCGTCGATCCGGTGTTGGTTGTTCCGGGTCAGATTCTCACCTTGCCTGGTGCAGATAGGTCGGATCTCTTCCTGCGTGCTCCCTGGGTAACAATGACGATCCATCCACTCCCCCTCGAAACAGGCCGTAGTGGAAGCCTGCGAGTAGAAACCACTCTCCCAGGTACGCTTCATGTTACGTTTATGGGGGCAGACCTCAATGTTAACTCCGAAGACACAGCTCACGTTGCTGTTTTCAGCGTCAACCGCTGGACTGCGCCAGGACTCTATCCGATCACGCTTGATTTTCGGGACGGCGCTGGCACTTCTCATACCTTCTCGCGCCAGGTGATGGTAGTCGGTGGTGGATACACCCAGGAGGTGATCAGACTCTCGGCAGAGGATGCTGCTGTTCTGTCTGATACTCAGGCGGTTGAAGAGGAGTCCGCTTACATCGCCCGCCTGATGAGCGGCTATACGGCGACCCGGCGCTGGGATGGGCTGTTCCAACTCCCCGCTTCTGGTGTGATGAGTTCTGCTTTCGGCACGGCCCGCACCTACCTGGGGGCAGGATACGATTCGTTTCACACTGGCGCTGATTTTGTAGCTCCCGTCGGGACGCCGATCTATGCTCCTGCGGGTGGAGTGGTGGTGGATACAGGCATGTTGACCGTTCGTGGCTACTTTACGGTGATCGATCATGGTTGGGGGGTCTACACAGGTTACTGGCATCAGTCGAGTATCCTAGTGCAGCCTGGCGACGTCGTTGTAGCTGGCCAGCAGATCGGAACGGTTGGGAACACGGGCCTCTCGACCGCCGCTCATGTCCATTGGGAGATGTGGGTGGCGGGGAATCAGGTCGATCCACTGCAATGGGCGCGCGAGGTCTTTCCGTAGCGGGGGGGGGCGGATTGCGGTCGATTTCCTCAGCCGGTATAATGCACCCATAGTCGGGTGCCCACCAACTGAGAGCGTAGTCGATTCCCTCCTCACACTTCAGGGAGCATCTAACGGAGTCTGCCCGAGTGTCACCGCGAGCAACCCAGAGCAAACAATACTGGGTCGAAGAGTTCCAGGTTCAGCAATCCGATCTCGACTACCTCTATAGCGTATTGCTGGAACAAGAGACGCCCCTTACCGCCGACGAGATGGCACTGGTGTTGATGCGCCATCGTGTTGAACAGGAGTCGCAGGCCCCCGCGCGGCGGGGCGGGAGTGACCAATACCAGCCGACCGGAACCTATCAGGTGGGGGACGAGCTGTCATTTCCCTCAGTTGGATATGCCCGAGGAAAGGTCATCGAGATCCGCCCCGGCGATAATCCGTACTACGGCAGCTATATGGTTCTGCGCGTCAGCTTTGCGAGCGGCAAAGTGCTGGAGTTTGCCAGTGGCCTCGCCCCCGAGCATGTTGAATGGACGGAGCAATTGGTCGAAGAGGAAGAGTCAACTTACCTCTCCCCAGAGGAATTATTCATTGAGTATGGGGGCGAAGTGGCCGATGCCATTGAACGAGAGCTGGAGCAGCACGACGATCTCGTGCGTCTCGCAGGACGTTGGTTTCCTCGCTCGTTGCTGGCCAATATCAATAGCGGACACCTGAACCTCGCCGAGGCCATTCTTGATATGCATGGTGGCGGCCCGATGACCACTCGTGAGATTATGGAACAGGTTGGGATGCTCGGGGGGGTTAATGAACGCCTGGCGGAGTTTTCGTTGAATTATGGGATGCAGGGAGATAGCCGCTTCGACGAAGTGGGACCGGCGGGCCAAGTCCTGTGGTTTCTGGCCCGCATGGAGCCTGAGGGGGTCCAGCACCCCCCTGTGCGCCTGGCTTATGAACCGATCCCGTCCGATCCTGAACTCCTCACATCCGACCTGCGCCTCCTTGAAGCTGAAATTGGGGACGAGCACTCTAACCTGCCTGCCGCGCGCACTGGGCAACCCCAGGCAGTCACGGTTACCTTAATATATCCTCATCGGCGTTCCGGGACGCTACCGCTTTCGCCCCTTCTCCGAAGCATGTTCCCAACGGCATATCAATCGCCGCGCGTTCGCTTTACAATCGTCGATGCAGAAGGCGGGCAGGAATACCCTGCCTGGGTGGTGCGTCCTGAAGGGTACGTCTATGGTCTTGGCGATCTATTCGACCGGTATGATGTTCCTGTAGGCAGTTACGTGACCATTCAACGCACCCCAGACCCGGGCCGCGTGCTGATCAACCTACACTTGCATAAACCTCGCAAGGAATGGGTGCGGAGTGCTCGTGTGGAGAACAATCGGCTCCGCTTTGAGAACGTGCAGCGCCCCGTTGGTACGGATTACGATGATCTGATGGTGATTGATGTGCCTGACCCGGACGCGATAGATATGCTCTGGCGGAGATTATCTGAGCGCGGTATTCCGCTTGAGCAGATCATGGTAGATGTGATGCGCGAATTGTCTGCTTCCAGTCCGCAGGGCCATGTTCACGCGAAGACTCTGTACAGCGCTATCAACCTGATCCGCCGAAGCCCCCCTGGCCCCATCTTTGCGCGCTTGGTGGCGCTGCCCCAGTTCGGGCATGTTGGGGGAGCCTACTGGCGGTTGAGTGATAGGGAAGCTGTGCCCTGATCCTGTTGTCCGTTTTATGAGAGGTTAGAGCGCTGTGCCACGCCCGATGGCTCCCAGCGGCTTCGTGAAACCCACGCTGGATACTCGATTTCACATTGACTATGAGTGGTGGGAACGCTCCAGCCACGATCTTGCTCTGTACATGGTGGGGCATCTGTGTGCAGAGCACAAAGAACAGTTTGCCACCAATCCCCCGGAAGAAGCGCAGATCGACTGGATCGATCCGCAGACCGGACAGGTTCTGCGCGTGGATCCGCTCCGCTACACACTTTTGACGCATTGCTGTCACCAGCCAGATTTCATCAGCGGGCGTACATCCCTGGTCGATTCGGTTTTCCGGGCACTCCTCGCTGCTGGCAACCGGCCCATGACTCCTGTAGAACTGGCTGAACGTACAGGGCGGCCAGCAGAAACTATTCTCCGCACGCTCTCCGGGGAAGAAGTTTACAGGGGCCTCCGTCCCTTTATCGAAGATACATAACCGTTTCCCCCCGACGCTTGACGCTGGGACTGCACTTCGCTAGAATGCGCGTGTGGCCCCTGTAGCTCAGTGGACAGAGCAGCAGCCTTCTAAGCTGACGGCCGCAGGTTCGAGTCCTGCCAGGGGCATTCCCCTGCTTTTCCAACTGTTTGCCGATGGTGTGCCTCCAGAGTGTGCTGTGCCTGCACTGATGCTATAATCATCCAATAAAGACAACAATCATTACATATATTGTGGGTGTGGGATATTTGATGCGCCTGCTTGCAGTCGATGTTGGCACGGGTACGCAAGATATTCTTCTGTACGATACGGCACTTCAGCCAGAGAACTGCTTCAAGCTGGTTATGCCGTCGCCGACGATGATTGTGGCCCAAAGAGTCAGGGCGGCAACTCAGGCAGGCCAGGGCCTTCTGCTACGCGGTGTGACAATGGGCGGGGGGCCATGTCATTGGGCGGTGCGGGAGCATCTGGAGGCAGGCAACAAGGTCTATGCCACCCCTCCGGCGGCACGGACGTTCGACGACAATCTTGAGATCGTTCAAGAGATGGGCATCCAGCTCGTTGATGAGGACGAAGCTGCCCGGCTTGCGCGATCCCGCGCCGATCTAGTCGTGCTGGATCTACGCGACTTCGATTATCAAGTCCTGACACGGACCTTTGAGCAGTTTGGCCTGACTCTCGCCCCGGATGGGGTGGCAGTCGCTGTGTTCGATCATGGGGCTTCACCTCCAGACGTGTCTGATCGGCAGTTCCGTTTTGACTATCTGGATCGTCGGCTTCGAGCCTCTAACCATCTATCTGCATTTGCATTCCCCGCCGCGCAGATTCCTCCGATCATGACCCGGCTCCAAGCGGTGGCGGACAGCGCGCTGGCAACAGGGCTGCCCGACGATATACCCCTGTTGATCATGGATACGGCTCCTGCTGCGGTGCTGGGCGCGACGCTGGACCCCCATGTCGGGGAGCGGGATCAGGTGATCGTAGTCAATGTGGGAAATTTCCACACGCTGGCGTTCCGTCTCAGCCGGAGTGGGGTGGGGGGGATGTTTGAGCATCATACTGGCTTTCTCAACACACACATACTTGATGAGTTGATCCGGTCTCTGGCAGAATCAACTCTCCGGCACGAAGATGTATTTGGGAAGCATGGGCATGGTGCTCTTCTCTACGAAAAGGAGCCTGTTCCGTTGGATATGGTTGCTGTGACTGGCCCTCGCCGACGCATGATGGCGCAGTCCACCCATCCGGTTTATTTCGCTGTCCCCTACGGTGATATGATGATTGCCGGATGCTTTGGTCTGGTGCGCGCCTGGGCGGATATCTATCCCCATGACCGTGAACAGTTACTGGAAAGCTTGACTGGAGCCGAGCGAGGCGCGCCGTGGGATGTGATCTAGAGTCAACAGCCGCGTATCCAGCCCATGACGATGTTCTTGCGGATTACTGGGCAGCCTTAAAGGAGGCTGCATTCTATATCCACCCTGATGGTGGATACCTCCGCATCGAAGGCCCTGACCGGGTTGATTTCCTTCAACGGCAAACGACCAATGACCTGCGCCGACTTACCGCCGGGCTTGCCCTGAGCACGGTGTTGACATCGGCCACAGCTCGCATTCTTGACGTGTTGGTGCTGATTGCTGCTGACGACGGCCTGGAGGCTGTGACGCTGCCAGGGCGTGCTGCTGCCACCGCTCTGTTTTTGCAGAGTCGTATTTTCTTCATGGATAAGGTAGCTGTGAAGGACACAAGCCACGAGGTGGCGCAGTTCTTGCTCATGGGTCCTCAGGCCCCTGCCATTCTCCACGCACTCGGGGCGGATCGCGTGCCGGATGTCAGCCAGGTTGCTCAAACCGAGCTGGGAGGTCTACCGGTGTGGATTATCGGGGGCGGTGGATTTTCCGGCCCTGCCTATCTCTTGCTGGTGCCTCAACAATTGAGCGGGCCTATCAACGACTCGCTAGTACTTCAGGGCGCCAAGCGACTATCCTCGGAGAATTACGATGTGCTACGGATTGAGTCGGGGCAACCAGGCCCCGCCCATGAGTTAACTGAGGATTACACTCCGCTGGAGATGAACCTGGCCTCGGCGATTTCGGGCACCAAAGGATGTTACACAGGCCAGGAGGTCATCGCCCGGCAGTTGGCTTACGATAAGGTAACCAAGCGACTGGTCGGGCTGCGTCTCGCTGAGCGCGTCGAGCCAGGTGCGGAGGTTCGAGTGGGGAAGCGGAATCAGGGCAGAATCACCTCCGTCGCTATATCTCCCCGCTTTGGCGCCATTGCGCTGGCTGTACTTAAAAGGCCCTATTACCGCGAGGGGGTTGAGGTTGTGGTGGCCTCGCCAGGAGGGGTGATCGAGGGCACTGTTCAGGCATTGCCCTTTGGATGATCCGGTGCCGCTATTGGGCTAGGCTTAGAAACAGTGCTCCCAATATCAGCACGACAAAGGGCAGTGGTATTAGGAAGAGGTAGGCGAAGTACTTGCTGTCGAATCTCAGGTGCATGTAGAACAGAGCCACCAACAGCACCTTGAATGTCATGAAGGCGAGCAGGCTGGCGGTCACGATGCCGCGCGGAATGGGCAGATAAGTGATGCCGACCTCGATCATGGTGAGCACGAACAGGCCAACAAACACGAGTAGATAATTGGGCCGGTGGTGAGCGGCTGGCGCACTTTCCTCAGGGTGTGACACAGTTGCGATTCCTCCTCCTGTACGGCCTGGCTCTCTCTCAGATCAGGTAGATGATTGTAAACAAAACGATCCACACAATATCCACGAAGTGCCAGTAAAGCCCAAAGACCTCGTAACCTGAATAGTTGTGCGCGGTGAAATCGCCGCGGAATGCCTTGGCGATGACGAAAAGCAGCCACAGTAGGCCGACGATCACATGCATCCCATGGAAGCCCGTCATGACAAAGAAGGTCGTGCCGAAGGTATTGGTTGTCGGCGTGATCTGCTCGCGGAGCAGGGTGCTCCACTCGATCCCCTGAATGCTGACGAACGTGGCGCCGAGCACGAATGTTGCAAACAGCAGCGCGATGAAGCGGTTCTGCTTCCCATCCAATAGCGAGTCCAGGCCCATGGCCACGCTGAAACTGCTGGTCAACAGGATGAAAGTGTTGGCTGCGACGAGGATGAGGCTCTCCGTAAGGGGGCGCTTATCAATGCTGGTGATCAGCCCTTGGCTCCGGAAGAACAGGAATGCCCCGATCAGGGCGGAGAAGAAGATCACCTCTGAGGCCAGGAAGGACCACATGCCCAGTTTGGTATGGCCGAGTCCCAGGCTCGGCGCTACCTCGGTGCGCCCAGCCGCCATAATCGCCTCGCTCAGCGGTGAGGGGACGGGCGCTGCGGGGGCGGTGGCGGTCATGGGGCGGAAGTCAGGCTCTGGAGCAGCCACATAAGGCCCAGCGGGGTGCGCTCGCGCAGAGCGCATCGCGCGATCTGCGCTGTACAACGTGACCGCAATGCCCGCTGCTGTTCCAATGATGAGCAGCAGGGCTGCCCCGCTCACCACAGCGAAGATCAATCCAGGTTCCAGTGCCAACGGGAATGCCTCCTATCGTACGTAACGAGGCTTGGAGTTCTAGCCCCGGCTGAATGCCCACAGGGCGACGCCAATTGCCAGCAACGCCAGTCCCACGAAGAACAGAGACAGGTTCAGCAGGCCAACTAGCGTGAATGTGATACCCCCAGCAACCATAATAGGCGCAATGCTAGGTGGGGGAAGGTGAATCTCTTCGTGCTCGGAAGATGGCTGCTCCATCAACGTGATTCCCTCGCTATCGTTTGGCTTAGTCAATCCTGAGAGCTGCCGGATTGCAATCGTAGCCGCGCGTCGCGAACAGGCCGCAGGCTATTCACGACCGGGATCCGCGCGAAGTTATACACAGGCGGCGGGGACGTTGTGGCCCACTCCAGGGTATTGCCCTCCCAGGGATCATCACCCGCGGGATCACGACGAATGGCGCTCCTGATGAAGTTGACGATGAAGATCGTAACCGCCACAGCGATCAGAAACGCGCCAATGGTAGCAGCAAAGTTATAGCCAGTCCAGCCACGCTCTGCCGGATAGTCGTAGTATCGGCGCGGCATACCCAGCAGCCCCAGGATGTGCATTGGGAAGAAGGTCAGGTTGAAGCCAATCAGTTGGAGCCAGAACTGTAACTTGCCCAGTCCCTCGCCAAGTCTCCATCCAGCGATCTTGGGCAGCCAATAGAACAGACCGGCGAAGATACCAAACACACTTCCCCCAAACAAAACGTAGTGTAGATGAGCGACGACCCAGTAGGTATCGGTGACCTGCTTATCAATCGGCAAGACGGCCTGAAAGACGCCACTCATCCCACCGATCAGGAACATGCTTAAGAAGCCGATGGAGTACAGCAGCGGCGTGTCGATCTTCAACGAACCGCCCATCATGGTGAAGATCCAGTTGAACATCTTCACGCCGGTAGGTACGGCGATGGTCATGGTGGAGAGAACAAAGAAAGCCTGGAGTACTGGCGAAAGTCCAGTAGCGAACATATGGTGCGCCCAGGTGGCAAAGCCCAGTACCCCGATCGCAATGGTGGACCACACAATGGCACTGTAGCCAAAGATCGGCTTGCGGGAGAAGACCGGCAGGATTTCCGAGATGATCCCCATCGCTGGCAGGATCATGATGTACACCGCAGGGTGCGAATAGAACCAGAACAGGTGCTGCCATAGCAACGGATCGCCGCCCACCGCTGCAAAGAACTGCGTGCCCAGGTTGCGGTCGGCGGCCAGCATCGCGATCGCCCCCGTCAACATGGGAGTCGCCAGCAGGATCATGAAGGCGGTCACCAACACGGACCAGGTGAAGAGAGGGGTCTTCCACAACGTCATGCCAGGCGCCCGCATATTCAGGATGGTGGTGATGAAATTGACCGCCCCGGCAGTGGATGATATGCCCAAGATGATGATCGAGAGGCCCCACATGTCGACGCCAGTGGTGGGTGAGTAAACGGCACTACTGAGCGGCGGATAGCCCGTCCAGCCTACGCCTGCGGCCCCTTGGGGGGCCAGCCAGCTTGCATATAACACCAACCCGCCAAAAAGATACAGCCAGTAGCTCAGAGCGTTCAACCGAGGGAAAGCCATATCGCGGGCGCCGATCTGGAGCGGTACAAGGTAGTTGCCCAGGCCGACCAGGATCGGGATTACGAACAGGAAGATCATCGTTGTCCCATGCATCGAAAACACACGGTTGTACTGCTCAGCGCTCATAACCTGCGCGCCAGGGGCAGCCAGTTCGGTGCGGATCAGCAGGGCCAGAATGCCGCCCAGGGCGAAGAAAATAAACGCAGTGACGGTGTACATGATCCCGATGCGCTTATGATCAACGGTGGTGATCCAGGCTGCAATGCCGCGCGGTTCGCTTACGGCTCTTTCCGGGTAAGTGGTCGCAGTTGCCATTAGATCGTGTCCTCAGATGCGCCAGATTGGCTTGAGAAGTTTTTTACTGTTCTGCTAGATACGCAATGAGATCGGACAGATTCTGAGTGGTCAGGCGCTCGCCAAAATCCTGGGGCATGACACACACGAAGCCCTCAACGACGTAGTCACAAGGGCGCAGGATGGATTCGACGAGGTATTGCCCGGCTGAGTAGCCTTCCAACCGGACGGCCGCGCGCTCACCGATGCCCTGCATGGAAGGCCCCACACGCTGCGAGCCGTCCAGCGAGTGGCAACTACTGCATCCTTGGCCCTCGAACAGCGCCTGGCCCTCTGCCGGATTGCCTGGCGGCAAGGTGGCCACATCAGGCACAGATTCAGTGCCAATCACATCGCCAAGGCTAGCAACCTTCTGTTCCATCCATAGGGCGAATTCCTCTTCGGGCATCGCGTACACGTCAAACAGCATCGCGTAGTGCTCTAACCCACAGAATTCAGCGCACTGCCCAGCGTAGAGGCCAGCCTGCCTTGCCTCAAACCAAGTGCGGTTGATGTGGCCGGGGATGGCGTCCTGCTTGCCTGCAAGCTGAGGCACCCAGAAGCTGTGGATCACATCTTTCGAGGTAACGAGCAACTCTACTGGTTGCCCAACGGGGACGCGCAGCTCATTGATCAACACGACGCGGTTTTCGTAGCGGAATTCCCAGAACCATTGGTGTCCGATTACCTCTATGGTCATCGCCTCAGGTGGTGTGTTGCGCTGAGCCTGGATCGTGTTGAGCGTCAGGTAGAACAGCAGGGCCATGATCAAGGCTGGGACAACAGTCCACAGGACCTCAAGGGTGGTGTTGCCGTGAATCTGCTCTGGTTCCTCATCCTCGTCGCGGCGGCGGTAGCGCAACACGGCGAAGATTAACAAGCCCTCAACCACTACAAAGACGACAACGGCGATCCCCAGGACAAGGTAAAAGAGGTTGGTAACCTGGCCTGCGTTTTCGGAAGCGGGCAGGAGAGGGGAGGGGGGCTGTGCCAGGGCGCGAGTGGGAAAGGCAAAGACAACGACGAACAATAGTCCCAGCATAGCCCACCGTTGGATGAGCTGTAACCTCTTCTGAGTAGGCTGATACATCATACTGCCGATCCTGTGTTGGAGGATAGGGCTGAAGTCAACAAGCCATAAACAAGTATACACATCTGCAAGGTGTCAGTCGAAAAAGGCCCGTATGCAGACCAGCAAAGTCGGGTTACCACACGCTGTCAGGGAAAGTGTTAACTCCGGCGTGATGCCCCACCCGTTTGTACATGCGTATGTCCCCGAATGGCTCATCTAGTATTCCATCATGAATGGCCCACGACCGCCCACGAATACTCCGCCAGGCGTCTGTCCTACGGAATGGGGTCGACCCGTCAAAGCGGTCGAACAACGCACCCCCAGGCCGCAGAACGCGGTCAATCCACTCCATGCGCTGGCGGCCCTGGAAGTAGGCAAATCCATACCGCTCGTAAGTGATGGCGTTGTTGTAAGTCAGCGGTTCGATGATCACCAGGTCGTGGCCTGTCCGGGTAATAAAACGCTCAAGCACCGGCAGAGTTTCACCTGAAAGCCGAAGCCCGCGCCGTACCTGTCCAGGAGCCAACCCCGCCTCCATGGCGCGGATTTCCTCGGGGATGTTGCGGCCCAGCGTACCAAACTTGGTGGGCATCCCTCTTTCATCGATGTCCACATTGTAGCGAGGCCCGGTCGGATCGTTGATCACCAGCAGCAGCAGCGCAATCTGGTTGTTCATCGTGTCTGCCATGTGAAGATACAGTATGGGGTCGTAGTCAGTGGCCCGATAGTAAAGTCGGATCTCCACCGACCGGGTATCCTGTGGGCAGATGATATGTACTCGCTGCCGATCCAGTGGGTCGATCTCAAATTGTTCGAGTAATTTCCCAGGGATCAGGGTGGTATAGATCGCCTCCTTGATCTCCCGGTCTAGATCGTTGATGCCACGAATGGACTGAGGCCAGCGGATGGAATCCACGTCGAAGTGGTTCATGGTCGCCCCCGGCGGCGCACAGCAAGCTCCCGGTCAATGCGGCGCTGGGCATCTCGTTTGGCAATGGATTGGCGCTTGTCGTATAGCTTCTTGCCCTTGGCCAGCGCGATCTCAAGTTTGGCACGTCCCCGCTTTAGGTATAGTCGTAGCGGAATGATGGTGTACCCACGTTGCTGGGCACTATCGCTCCACTTATCGATCTCGCGGCGATGGGCTAGGAGCTTGCGTGGGCGGCGCGGTTCATGGTTCTCGCGGTGAGCCGGGTCATAGGTCGCAATGTACATGTTGAGCACCCACAGCTCGTTGTTCTGAGGGGCCACGTATGCTTCCTGAATGTTGGCATGACCGGCGCGGATGGATTTGATCTCGGTGCCGGTCAACACCAGGCCAGCTTCCAGCGTGTCCTCGATGTGATACTCATGGCGGGCTTTTCGGTTGGTTGCAATGACCTTGATCCCGTCCTCAGGCATACTCATACCTATGCTACTGCTCTGTCAGAAGGAGTTCGATAGCCCGTTCTAACTGCACATCCGCGTTGCCCTGAGGTTGTTCATCTGGACTCTCGATGACGATATCGGGCGTGATGCCCTGTCCACTGATCAAGTGATCAAGGGGCGTGAACCAGTTTGCGTATGTGACACGCAGCTGCGACCCATCGGAGAGATCATCTAGAAGCTGAACTGACCCCTTCCCGAAGGTCGTTTCCCCAATCAGTGTGCCGCGCCCGCGATCCTGAATGGCGCCTGCCACGATCTCCGAAGCACTTGCGCTGCCCCCGTTGATCAGAACGACCAGTGGCACATCCTCGGCGATTTCCCCGTTCCCTGATCTGTGCTCACGAACATGGCCGTCCACGTCGCGTTCGATGAGAACCACGCCATCGTCCAGGAACAGATCAGCCACGTTGATGGCCTGATCGAGGAACCCGCCGGGATTGTTGCGGAGATCAAGGATGATCCCCTCAGCTCCCTGATCAAGCAGTTCGGCGACTGCTGCCGTCAGACGAGCGCTGGCTTGGGAATTGAACTCGAACAGCGCCACGTACCCGATGTTTCCTTCCAACATCCGTGCCTCAACCGTGGGGACCTCAATCCGGGCACGGATGATTGTGATATCGAAAGCCTCCTCCTCGCCTTCGCGGATCACGGTCAGCGTCACCGGTGTGCCCGCCGGGCCGCGTATCAGCAACAGCGACTCGTTCAGTATCTGGTCGGTGATATCCTGGCCGCCCACAGCAATAACGATATCGCCGGCCTTCAAACCGGCCCGCTCCGCTGGCCCATCTTCAAACACGCGGATGATGTAGACGCCGCCACCGGGCGCTTCCTCCACATAAGCGCCAATGCCTTCAAAGGTGCCGCTATTATCTTGCCGCAAAATCTCCGCTGCCTCTGGGTCGACGAAGGCAGTGTACGGATCGCCCAGGGTCTTCAGCATCCCGCGAATCGCGCCATACATCCGCTCATTGTTGTCGGGCAGGTCATAGTAGAACCGCCGCTCGACTGTGTTCCATACTTCCCAGAATACGCCGAAATCCACGTCATCCGGTTGCGTACCCCTCTCTGGGGCGACAATCGGAGCAGGGAGTAAGGGGGTGCGGAAGGAGATCGCTTCCGGGTTGGCTGCCATACTGGTCCCAGTGAGGACGCCCGCGGCGAATGTCAACCCCAGCAGTAATAGCGCCAGCAGACCTATCAGAAGGCTGCGGGCATAGCGCAAAAGACCCGCTGATTCTTCCATATCAACCATCCGAATCTTCCCCTTCACCACAAAACTCACCCCATAAGCCGGTAATTCGACCTGGAACCCGGCATGGGTAGCATCGCCTGAAGCTCCTCCACTGCTGCTGCAAGTTCAGCGTCGGTTCCCTCTACAGGCTGCACAACGACATCGGGGGTCAATCCCTGCCCCTCCAAGCGGTGGTGGGCAGGGGTAAACCACTGAGCCGTTGTCACGTGAAGGGAGGAACCATCGCTGACAGGCAGGATCAATTGAACGGACCCTTTGCCGAAGCTCGGCTGCCCGACGAGCTGAGCGCGCCCGCGATCCTGAATGGCCCCGGCCACGATCTCTGCCGCGCTGGCGGTATTCTGGTTGATCAGGACGACCAGTGGCAGGTCAAGCGCAGCTCCTCCCCTTGATGCATTGAAGACCCGTTCGGCCCCGCCCTGGCGTTCCTCATATAACACGACACCCCCATCCAGGAATTCCCCAGCGACCGCAACGGCAGAATCCACTAACCCACCTCCATTGTTGCGTAGGTCCAGCACCAGGGCTTCGGCCCCCTGTCCCCCCAATTCCGAAAGTGCCTGCCGAAGCTCCTGAGGAGCACGCTCCGTGAATCGGACGATCTGAATGTAGCCTATGCGGGGATCATCGTCCAGAATGCGCCAGAACGTGGAAGGAATTAACACCTCGGCGCGGATGACCTCGAATTCCAGCGTCTGCCCACCTCGTTGGATGCGCAAAACAACCGGATCACCTACGTTGCCCCGGATCATTGAGATCACAGTATTCAGGTCATGCCTTACTGGATCAAGCGCCACTCCATCAACAGCAATGATGATATCTCCTTCTTGCAGCCCAGCTTCATGCGCCGGGTTATCTCTGTAGACACGCTGGATCACAAATCGGCCCTGCTCATCCTGGCCGATCTCCGCGCCAATCCCGCCGAAGCGACCTGCCAGATTTCCAGTATCAACCTCTGCTGCTTGGGGTTCCACGAAGATCGTATAGGGATCATCGTAAGAGGCGACCAGCCCATTCACAGCACCATGTACCCGAGTTTCCTCGTCGGGGATCGGGTATAGAAAGTGCTGGTTCAGCAACGCCTCGACCTCGCTCAACAAACTGAAGGAGGCAGCCGTCGCTGGGCGCTTGGCTAACATGTCGCGGTAATAGAAACCGCCCGCAAAAGCAGCACTCAGCAAAACTCCGGCGAGCAACCCTTGAACTATCGCTCTCAAGAGGTTCCGCCGGAGGGTCGCGTGGCTGGCAGAATCTGTCATAAAATCGCGTTCTTATGCGTGGTATCGTGGTGTGCCACAAGGCAGCCTATTGACCACCATTAGGGCATTACAAGCTGGCTCAACGTGATGGCGAGATTGTATCATACGGGATAGCGGGAAACCACCTGCGGGGGGACAATGGCAACCCTTAACCACGCCTTCTCGACATTGACGGGCAATGGTATAATGCGGTGTGCCTTGCTCAGGTCATAGCGACCGCACTATAAAAGAGGAGACAGCTGATGGAGATCACCGTCACGGAACTCAACCGCGTTGATTTGATCGTTGTCACTGGCCGGGTGGATAGTAGCAACGCATCGGAACTGGGCGAGAGACTCAATGCGCAACTTGACCGAGGCTCGATCAATTTCGTCGTTGACCTGGCCAATGTCGAGTACATGAGCAGCGCGGGATTGCGGGAGCTGGTCGCTGCTTTGAAACGGGCCAAAAAGGATGGTGGTGATCTCCGCCTATGTAATCTTTCGCTTCGGGTCAAAGAAGTTCTCGATCTGGCCGGCCTGACAACCATCTTCGAGATATTTGACGATCAGGTTAAAGCAGTCGGCAGCTTCTAGTGTGCGTTGACAATTTGTTCCTCCGCGACTGAATGTCGCGGCTGATAATGCCAACACAAACTGGACACATGCCATATAGGCCCCTCTTGAACTCCGATGCCAGAGATACGCCATCTCACTGTTCGAGGTTCGTATGGTGTTCTCCCCGCAATTGGCTCCTTTGTGGGTGAAGCCGCCGAGGCTGCGGGGCTGGATGAAGATGCGAGCTTCCACTGCCGGCTGGCAGTGGACGAGGCCTGCACGAACATCATTGAGCATGCTTACGGCGGCGAAGATATCGGCTCCATAGAGATCACATGTAAGATCGAGCCGGGCGTGTGTAGCATCGAGATTGTGGATTATGGCAAGCCGTTTAACCCAGATACAGTGCCAACCCCAGACCCCGCAGCCAGCCTGGAGGAGCTTCAGCCGGGTGGTATTGGTCTGCACTTAATGCGCCAGATAATGGACACGGTTGAGTTTCGCTTCGGTGAGGGTCGTAACACGTTGCTCATGGTGAAGCGCAGGAAGGATGGGGCAGCGTTGCCGAGGCATGTTGGAGTGCCTGTGGAGGAAGTCCGCTCTGGCGTATGGATCGTCATGCCCAAGGGTAGGCTGGATGCTGCCACCAGCCCAGCGCTTGAGGAAGCCCTGAGCGATTCGCTGGAACGGGGCCGCATCTGGTTAGTGATTGATATGACGAAGGTGGACTATGTTTCTAGTCGCGGCCTGAAGACCTTGGTTTCAGCATGGCGTAAGGCGGGCGACGCGGGGGGTAATCTTCTGCTCTATGGCATGACGGAGCGGGTGGCCTCCATTTTTGAGACGGTGGGGTTCAGTCATATTTTTGATATTTACCTGTCTTTGGATGACGCTTTGGCGTCTATAGTATCGCAAGGGGATAAGTAGGTAGTTGTTCTGGCAGTCAATGCCTGTTGAATAGATGTTAGTGGTTGGTAGCGAAGGGGATGGATTGGAACCGATCGTTTTTGCTGGAGTATTGTTGGTGCTGCTGACTATCGCGGCGGCGATGGGGCGACGATATGCAGTCATTCGTCGCGTCCCGGCGCGGCTTGAGAGCATCCGTCTTCTGACGGGGCTGGTCAGCGATCTGGCTGAGCGGGCGAGGCTGAGCGATCAGGCGATCTTTGATTGCCGCCTGGCGGTCGATGAGGCCTGCATGAACATCATCCGCCATGCTTACGCCCAGCAGCCTGGTGGCGAGATCGAGGTGGTGGTTGAAGTTGGAGAGGGTCAGTGCATCATCCACCTCACGGATTTTGGGGAGTCGTACAACCCTAACCAAGTGCCCCTACCGCGCAAGGGCGATCCGCTTGAGGAAGCCAAACCCGGCGGACTTGGCTTGTTTCTCATGCGCAGCGTCATGAACGAAGTCCACTATACACCAGGGCCATACAGTAATTGTCTTGTGATGGTCAAACGCGAACAGCCCTGATCCACCCACGCCAGTTTGCGCCGACCCAAGGGCCTTTCTGATATTTCCGGTGACTGCTACAGGAGACGAGACGGCATTGCCGCTGGTAATTGTGGTACTCATGGCCTGTGTGGTGGCCGGGGCGGCGGCTTGGCTCGGCTTTCGCCTGGGTGAGCGGCGTGCCCGTGCAGCGGCGGCAGAATTGACCAGCCTGAACGAATTAGGCCGTCAGCTTCTGCGCTCGCAGTTGAGCGTGGATGGCCTGTGTGAGTTGGTGTACTGGCAGGCAGGCCAGATCGTCCCCGCAACTCTTTTCCAGTTGGGCCTGTTTGATGGTGAGGCATATGCAGTCAAGGTCTGGATACGCGACTCAGAGCGTCTTCCTCAGACGGTTTTCTCAGAAGGTGGGCACAGAGGGATCACTGGCTGGATCCGAGAGACCGGTCAATCCCTGTTGGTCACAGACTTCGAGGCCGAGCGCGAGCGACTGCCTGCCTTCCCGGAGCATGAACTGGATGCCCCCCCTCGCTCGGGGGTGTTTGTCCCGCTGATCGCTGGCACTTCCACCATCGGGATGATGGCGATCCAGAGTCATCAAGTGGCGCGCTTCACCCAGGAGCACGTCCGACTGCTGACTGCGTTAGCTAACCAAGCGGCTTGGGCCATTCGCAACGCCCAGCTCTACGAACAGGAGCGAGAGCGTGCTGAGCAGCTCCGCTTGATCGGACAGGTCAGCGCTCGTATCTCATCTGTGCAGCCACTCCCCGACCTGTTCCGCCAGATCGTCACCCTGACCAGGGACATCTTCGGCTATTACTGCGTGAGCATCTTTATCCAAGGTGGGCAATCGGGTGTGCTCCGGTTGGGGGCAAGCACCAGTACGGTTTTCATGGAACTGGATCCCCGCATCCAGCTGGGTGAGGGGATGATCGGGTGGGCCGCTCAACACGGGCAGACCGCTCTGGCAAACGACGTGGCTGAGGACCCGCGCTACCGCAAGTTAGCCCCGCTGCCTGAGACCCGGAGCGAGGTCGCTCTCCCCTTGAAGGTCGAGGATCGTGTCTTGGGCGTGTTGGATGTTCAGAGCGATCGGGTACGCGCCTTTCAAGATACACAGGTCTTTCTGCTTGAAACGTTGGCCTCTCAGATCGCCCTGGCTATAGAGCAAGCACAATCCTACGACGTTGAGCACCGGCTGGCTCAGCGGCTTGAAGCACTCACCCAGGTTGTCCAGGCGGTTGTCTCTGTGCTTGATCTTGGTGATCTGCTCGACGAGGTGGTTGATCTCATCGCGGAGCACTTCAACTTTGAACGGGTGCACATCTTCCTGCGGAGTGGTGATATCCTCGTATTTCGCGCTGGTGCCGGGCCGCACAGTGTTCGGTGGTTAGTCGAGGGTTTATCCTATCGTTTCAGCGACGAGGGACTGATCCCGAAGGTGGCCCGGTCGGGGGTTGCCGAACTTGTGTGCAACGTGGCCGAATCGCCAGATTATCGGCCCGGCCCAGGCCTAGAGGACACGCAATCGGAAATGGTGATCCCGATCAAGATGGGGCGACATATCCTTGGCATCCTGGATGTTCAGAGCGAGGAAATTGGCGCATTCAACAGCGATGACCTCGCGCTGATGCAAGCACTTGCCGACTCGGTGGCCGTGGCGATTCGCAACGCTACCCTCTACATCAACGAACGTCATCGTCGCAATGTAGCTGATACCCTGCTTGATATTAGCTCGGTTCTTGTGTCAGACCTGAATCTGGAGCGCGTCCTGACCGACATCCTGGATGGACTGAGCCGTGTGGTTACGCTCGATAGCGCCGCCATTCTGCTGGTGGATGAGGAAGCTGATGCGTTGAGTATCGCGGCGGCCACCGGTTCACGCGAATTAGCGGCGATTGTGGGCCGCGAACTGCCCCTGGATCAGCTCAGCGCAGCGGGTGAGAATGGCCTTGAAGAAGTGGTCAGCCGGGCTTGGCATGAGTTGCAGGGCATGGCTGAGGAGCATTCACACATCGTCGTGCCGTTGACGACCAGTGGTATGCTCATCGGATACCTCATCGTTGACCACCGTCGGCCAGGTTATTATGATGGCGATGACGTAGGCATCGTTCGTGCGTTTGCCAACCAGGCGGCCATCGCCATCAACAACGCGCGTCTTTATACGGCCCAGCAGGCTGAGGCTTGGGTCACAATGGCATTGCTTCAGGTTGCTGAGGCCGTTAGCGCCCAGGTGGATGTCAGTGAAGTATTGACGACGATCGCGCACCTGACTACTCTTCTGGCAGGAGTCAACCAGTGCATTATTCTTCGCTGGGATGCGATGGAGCAAGCCTATCATCTGGGAGCGCAGTACGGCGCAAAGGTGGAAAACGAGGATAGGCTGCGAATCTCACTCCCGATCCGAGAGCATCCCCTGCTGGACCTGTTGAGCGTCGCCGATCAACCTATTGGGGCAGGAGAGGGTCACCAGCTTCCAATCCCAGAGCCTCTGACCGCACTTCTGGCTGAGCCTGTTTCTATTCTGGGTTTTCCTCTGCGGGCCAAACAGGAACCTGTGGGCCTCCTATTGGTTGATGATCCCCGGCATGGCCGCCCGCTCGATCCGCGCCTGCTCAACATTCTGACTGGCATCGCGCATCAGGCAGCCACAGCACTTGAGACGGCCACTTTGCAAGCCAGTGCAGCAGAGCGCGAACGGCTGGAGCAGGAGCTGGATGTCGCTCGCAGTATCCAGGCCAGCTTTATCCCTCAAGCGCCTCCTTCCGCCCCCGGCTGGGATGTTGCCGCGCATTGGCGGGCAGCTCGTCAGGTCAGCGGCGATTTCTACGATTTCATTGCGCTTCGTGATGGCCTATGGGGGCTGGTGATCGCTGATGTTGCGGATAAGGGTATTCCGGCGGCTCTGTTTATGGCCATGTGCCGCACGCTCCTGCGTGCTGCTGCCATCAGCCGCACTTCACCAGCAGCGACACTTCAACGTCTCAACCAGCTTCTTCTCAACGATTCGCGGAGCGACCTGTTTACTACTGTATTCTACGCTGTGTGGGATCCAGAGACTGGCGAGGTGGTTTATGCAAGTGCAGGACACAACCCGCCTTTGCTTATCCGTGCTGGGGATCCACCGAGCATCGTGGAGCTACACAGCAAAGGCATCGCACTCAGTGTGCTGCCCAATATCGAACTAGAGGAACATCGGGTGACCATGAAGCCAGGGGATATACTCCTGGCCTATACGGACGGCATCACGGAAGCGATGAGGGACGATCTCGCTGAATGGGGGGTTGGGCGGCTCCGGGAAACCCTTCTATCCTTGCGCACGCAGCCAGCCAGTCGCATTGTCCAGGGGATTCTTGATTCGGTTGACCGATTTGTTGCTGCGGCGGCCCAGAGCGATGATCTGACCTTATGGGTGCTCAAGCGGGAATCCTAACCGCTCCAACTGATCCGGCCCCAGCAGGCTCACCTCCCCGTGCATGTTCCCTGAGGCTCTGTCAATTGCCGCCAGTGATCTCCTCACCCAACCCTCGGCGTGGTTCCAGCACCAGAGAGGGGTTGAAGTAATTGAACGTGGCTGCTGACATTCCCTCAATCAGCGGAAAGCTGATCGAGACTGGCAGCCAGTCCGTGTCGGCCCACAAGAACATGCTGAGCACATAGTCCCCGCCGGGACTAAAGACGATGCCTGCGTCGCCATGAGTGTCTGTCGTCCAGCCGTGTTTGTGTGCCACCTCCACATCAGCCGGAACGCCAGCCATGATCAGCACCCCCTCCTCATTGCGAGATAGAAAGTCGATCATCATCCGGCACTCGTCTTGTGTAATCTCGTTGGGGTATGCTGCAATAAGCGCACCACCATTGAACTCGGCACACTGGTAGATCATATCCAGGATCATCGCCAGATCGCGGACGGTAGTCTGCATATATGGATCGGGTTTGGTATCCACACACTGCCCAGCGCGCATGGCTTCGCGCGCCGGCGTGCTGTAGTATATTGGGTCCTCCTCATCCTCGTATGGGGCGACGATGAACGTGTTGATGAGGCCCAGGTACTGCGCCATCTCGGTTACGTGGTTGGCTCCCTCGTAGAAGTCCTCGAAGCCGATTTTATAGAGCATTGCATTGGCGGAGATGTTGCCCGACTGGGTGATAGTCTCGTCGAGATTCTTGTAGTCATCGGACCCCGGTGTAGGAGTCCAGTCCAAGTAGCGGAAGAAGTCCACCATGATCGGTATTTTCATGGTGCTCGTGCTTGCATAGGGCACTTCACAGTTGAGGTAGATCGGGCTGCCCTGCCGGAGATCGACATCCAGTTCCATCTCTTCGCCCGTCTGGAGATCAATGACGTAGGCCGATACGACCCCTCTAAACTCCTCAGCAGTCAGGTACTGGATCAGGAGGGATTGGAGCGTCTGCAGATCGGGTTGGGGGGCATCACTCTGGGTGACGACAAGTCTTGCAGTGCGATCGGTGGGTCGGAATAGGGCGGCTATGATAGCTTCCCGTGATGCCTCTTGATTGAGCGTATAACCCGGTTGACCACCTGCAAAGGAGAGGGTTTCGAGCACAGGTTGAGCGGGGCGGGGGGGGCTATCGTATCGAATGGCAATGTCGGTCAACCACGCGCGCAGCAGGTCGTCGGAGTATTCAGCAATCAGGTTCACCTCGGTAGCACGGGTTGGGCGCAGCCAGATATAGTCCCAGAAGCCCGCCCAGAACGCTCCCTGTGTGCCTTCTTCAGCGGCCTGTGAAAGCATGGCGTCTGAGTCGACCCGGAAGCCAATCTGGGCGGGATCGAGCATGATGACCTGATCCCGGTACAAGACCGTGATCGGTGACCCGTAGACCTGCTCAACGGCAGCCTGGGCCTCGGCGCGGCGCAGACCGCTGACTGGCACACCAGCCAGAACCAGGTTGGGCGGCATATCTCGGCGTTCCCTGCTGAAGCGCCCAAGTTGCCCCAGCAGATAAATGGTCGAGATCAGAATCAGGCTGATACCTGCAATCTCCAGAACGGGGAAATGATAGCGCCGCTGTGCGGCTGGCAGAATAGTCATACAATGCCCTCAATGACAATGTTGTTTATCCGATTGCGCGCGTCAGCCAAAGCAGCGGTTTAGGACGTTGTTTAGCGCCTTAAGCTGAACGAGCGCGCTCCCTGAAACCGAGCGGCTCGCTACTATACCATGTTCAGTTGTGGGTTTCCACGAACGATTAGGTGGGACTTCTCAAGGGTCAATCCTCAAAGGAGAAGACGGCCTGCCTCCCCTCCATGAGCGTCCAGGGTGATAAACCAGGTTGCGTGGTGTCGATCAGTCGCACCAGGCCCCTGTCAACACCAGCCGATTGCTCCGCATAGACAAGATAGCGACTATCTGGCGACCATACGCGATGGCTTTGACTGAACTGATCGAAGAACTGCAGGATGTAGAATTGCTCACGGGTCGGTAAGAAGGTTGCCAGACGCCGCGATTCTCCTGTTGCTAAAGAGACCACTGACCAGACAAGGACAAAGTCGGGGGTCTGTCGCTGGGCGAATCGGCGGGCATACAATCCAGGCTCGTGAGCTTCTGGCAGCGGTTCAGGGGCTGCTTCGAGCGAGACAACAGCCAGTTGCGAGCTATCCGGCGACCAGAAGAAAGCCACCACATTCTCAATATCCTCAATAATGTGTTGGATGTTGCCTTTGTCGTCGATCACCGTGATAGCTGAGAGGGGGAATGTCCCACTCGCGTAGCCGATATGTTCTCCGTCGGGCGACCAGCTAAAGAAAACGGCCCCCTCAAGCGGCAGGCCGAGGCCAGCTCGCGTATCACCTTCAGCAATGGTCAACACACTACCTTCGGCTTCACTGCGGGTGAAGAGTAGCCGCTGATCAACCGGTGACCAGGCAGGGGCCTGGAACAAACCAGGAGAGTCAGCCAACCGGGCGCGCACCTCGTGTTCTTCCACATCGTAGATCAACAGACTTTGGCTGTTCTGAAACCATAACATCGATTCCCCATCTGGCGACCATGAGTAATAGAATGGTTGTGCGCGGTCAAGGATGCTCTCAGAAATGGGGATGGAGTTCTCGGAGTTGACTTCAGCAAGGTGCAGGGCAATCGTATCTCCTTCATCCATCAGGAAGGCAAAGCGCCCGCAGTCAGGGCCATTGGTACACGGCAATGGTGACCAGTATCCATAGATATACCCGCCTTCCTGGGTGCTCCACAGGGTGATTGGATCGCTTTCGCCTGGACGTACTGCTAAGACATCCAAGGAGAGGTCGCCCTGGGAGGGGATGCTGACGCGGGCAAATGACAGCCAGCCATTCCGTGACCACGTAGGGTGGGTGTAGATTTGCCCACCCTGCACCTCGTTGAATGGCCGCCCATCTGAGGTGAGGGCTAGGGGTGTGTGCCCTCTCTGAAGGAGATACAGGTTCGCATCCTCTCCGAGTACGACGACTTGACCCGGAGCTGGAAATTCTGAAATTTCAGGAATGGGAAATCCGTCAGGGGCCGGCGTGACGGCTGGTTCTGGTGTGACTGTGCTGTTGGATTGAGCACCCATCAGCGCCGGGGTGTAAGTACAGGCAACTCCGGCAAAAAGAAGCCATAGCGCAAAACAGGCGCCTCGCGCTACCCAGCGACCTCGCATTGGCCTCATCTTCCCTTGGCTGGCAGCCACTTGGTGTGTCCGCTGTCACATATTGTATACTACGGCATAGGCGCGTTCAACGTGCAAAATAGAACCTTACTTGATACTCGATCCGACCCGAAGAAGGAGAGTCGCTGCCATGCCTACAAGCGTCCGGCAGGTTTTTGAAGAGATTCCCAACCGTTTTGACCCTGCCGCATGGGGGTCACAGGATGCCGTATTGCAGTTTGACATTACTGGTGACGAAGGCGGCACATGGACGGCCACCATAAAAGGGGGCAGGATGACTGTATCGGAAGGGGCGATTGGCGGCGCGGATATGACCATCACCACTTCCGATAAGGATATGCTGTCCATTGTGAACGGTGAGTTGAATGCTGTCAGTGCATTCATGCAGGGTCGCATTCGCATCGAGGGGGATATGTCCCTGGCGATGAAACTCCAGGGATTGTTGAGTAGCTAGCCGGATAAAGCGGTGAACAAGGAGCAGCGACCCACCATGCTCCCTGTGGTGGGTCGCTGCTGTTCAGTCGGGGCGGACGGACTTGAACCGTCGACCTCTACAACCCCATTGTAGCGCGCTACCAAACTGCGCCACGCCCCGATGGCCCGTAGTGTAGCATATCCAACCGGAGGTCGCAAGCCGGTTTAGCGATCTTCCCGCTTATCGGTGCTAATGTGATGTTCCGGTTCTTCCAGCATGATCCGCGTGGCCGCCAGCGCCAACCCGACAAATACCCAGAAGATAGTGACGGCATGGTGAAATTCGAGGTTGAAGAAATAGTGATCCAAGATTCCTCCCACCAACGCTCCAACGAGGCCCGCGAGCAACCCAAGCCATACAGGCCCCAGGCTGGGGGCCTGATCTAGGCAGTACCGCGCACGCCAGGCATACGCAAACACGGCAATCGTCAGAGCCAGAAATGCTCCCAACCCCAGCAGCCCCATGTTTTCCGCGATTGTCAGATAGACGCTGGACACGCCAAGATAGATGTCGATATCTGGCGCGCCGGAGAAACCTACCCCAAACAGGGGGTAGCGCCTGATCAGTGTCAGCGCATCACTGTATTCCCCCAGCCGCATCTGTGTAGCGAGGTCAGTTCCCTGAAGCCCCTCCACGAAACGCTGCAGGTAGGGCTGGCTCCAGGGTAGCACAAATAGCACCAGCGCAATGATAGCCAGCACTGCTGCGATCTTCCGGTAGCGCAACAGCGCAACAAATAGCAGTGCGGCCCCGAAAGCAGCCATCGATCCGCGCGAGAACGTCAGCACCAAGCAACTCACCAAGATGGCCAGGATCGGGATAGCATGCCAGCGTCGTCCTGTCAGAGGGGCGTGAGCCATCAACTGCGGCGCTGCGAGGGCAGCCACCATGACCAGAAGGCCACCCAGCGAGTTGGGGTTGACGGATGTGCTGATGGCACGCTCTGGGAGTTCTGGGTTTTGCTCGATGTACTGAATGATCCCGGAATTAGGATAACCGACCACTGCCAGCCGGGCTAGCACCCCCTCTGCCAGCGAGTCGGGCATCAGCCACAGCCCGATTCCTAGTAGCGCTGCGGCGGTCCCAGCCAGGATGATGACTGTCACCAGGCGGCGGAGCTGCTCCGGCGTGCGAAGAATATCAACGAGCACCAGCGCGAAGGCCATACTTACAACCAGCTCGGCAAACCTTCTGAGAACGGTTGATGTGAGGCCCGCGTAGCGCAGCCCGGCAACGAAGCTGAAGACGCTGAGCACGATGAATAAGGCAACAAATGGATGCACTGGCGTGGTTGCCAGTCTACGCCGCTCCCCGCTCATCCATTGGCCGATGTATAGGAACAGGGCTGCGGCCATCGCCAGATCGAGGAAGGTTGGGGTCAACACGATCTTGAAAGGGAGCGTGGCAAATGGGAGCAACGCGATGATGCCGATAATCCCCCATAGCGCGTTCTCCAGCCGGGCCATGATCCATATCGCCCCGGCCAGAGCAACCAGCAATGCACCTGTATAGAGCGGGCCGATCAAAGCCAGCATCAACCCGATCGCTGCACCGATGGTTGCCAGCCCAACCCCAATGGCGAGGGCCATTGTTGGGGGCTTGGCCTGGCTGAGCGTGCGCCGAAGTGATCCCAGTTCGAACATCCTCTAGACCCGGGCGTAAGCGATAGCAGTTCGCTGCTGCCAGAACCCCACCATCAAGCCCGCGATTAGGCAAAGCGCTGATACGACGCTGATCCCTGCGCCAATGGCAAAGCTCAACGGGCGATAGCGCAGCACAACCTGATGCTCACCGGCTTTCAAAGGCAGGGCGCGCAGACCTGCATCAGCTTCCCAAATCGGGGTTGCGAGACCGTCAACAGTAGCCTGCCAGCCAGGGTAGCTCCATTCGCTGATGACGAGGATGCCATCCGTTGGTGTTCGCACGGCTAGCTCGATCTCCTCAGGCACATATCGCGTTACTCTGACGCTGGCTTCCTCAGGGATGGTGGCTGGCAGGGCCAGTTCGGGTTCGTGCTGGAGAACGACCGTGGTGCGCGGGTCGAAACTTGGGTCGGATATCCAGCCCAGCGCCTGCGCCTGATCGGGGGTTATCATCACGCGATAGGCCATCCATGCACGGGGGAACGGCTCATTGATCTCATGGAGGTATAGGTTGAGCGTGCCATCGTTCGTGCTAGCACGAATGGTGCTTGGCACCTCTAATTGCTGCCAGTCTGTAAAGACGTATTTTACCGCCAGTAGCTGGTGAAGCCGATACTGTGGCAGGCTCAGATAACCGTCCAGGGCTGCCAGCCGCAGCGGGCTTGTCCCACGCACGTCCTGCAACCCAACCAGCGTTCCATAGTTCTCCCCCAGTCCCAGTCTGCCATCCACTCGAAATAACCCTTCGTCGGCAAGGGCCACCGGCACGATATCGCTGAGTAGCGTTCGTTGCGCGGCTGGGACGGGTTCCCAATTGGTGTCTATCGTCACGCTGAACAGATCAAAGATAATCAGTCCGGCCAATGCAAGGCCCCACCCGAATCGATAGCTCGAGAAGGGCAGCCATCCCAGGACTATCCACGTCAACGTGGCCAGAAGGGCAAGCAAGAAAGCCGCTTGGAGGAGTCCGAACAGGTCTGCTTGGGGGAACGCCCTTCCCATGACCAGCAACTCGAAGGCAATGAGCCATGCTATCAGGGCAGCACCCCCCAGGATCGACGCCAACCGACCCTGTTGCCAGCCTCCTCGTTGAACCGCTCCTGTTCCCAGCCCGGCCAGGATGGCGGCTCCACAGGCGATGCCGTAAGCAGCGCGTTCCTGTCCTCGGAAGAGCGCAAATCCAGGCGCTGCCAGATAGGCAGCGTGGTAGATGATGGTCGATCCGCCGAAGGATAACCCCAGTGCGACGAGGATTATCGCCAGCCAGAAACGCGCACCTTCTTCGCGCCTCCATACAGCGATGCCTGCCAATGCCAGGGGGGCGATCCCGTTGTACAGAGGCGACCATACCGTGAGAGCGCCTGGCAACAGGAGCGTTATAAGATCGGAGAAGGGAAAACCACCCGCCAGTGCCTCAAAGCCGTAGCTCGTGCGCGTGGTGAGTCGCATGTATTCCAGCCCTGGCATGATCTGTACCGCTGCCAGGCCAAATCCGAGACCCACGACACCCATAATGGGGGGAATAGCCCTGAACCAGGCCAGCCGTCGACGCGCGGTGCGATGGAGGATGTAAGCAATCACAATGTAAATACCGAAAAGACTGGTCTGAGGGTGTCCTGCCAGCAAGCTGATACCGAGCGCCAGTGCACTCAACGCGAGCCAGCTCATGTTCCAGCGAGGTGCCGCTTCTAGGTCACCTTGTGATGCTTTATGAATGCCCAGGAGCGCCAGGGGGAGCCAGACCCCTGCCTCCAGAATCGCCAGTTGCAACGGGGGGTATCCTGTCAAATAACCGCCGTAGGCGAACACGATGGCGCTGACCAACCCCCCCAGGTGAGAGCCGGTGACAGTTCGGGCAAAGAGATACATCCATACGGATGCCAGCCAGAAGTGGGCAATAGCCTCACCCTGGAGCGTGGAATAGCTCCAACCACCAAACAGCCGGGCGCTTAAAACAATGGTCAACAACCGGGGCGGATAAAACACCGCCGCTTGTGTGTCAGCGATGAAGGGGTGTCCTCCGTTGTTATAAGGATTCCACAGTGGCACCTCACCCGCCATCAACCGCCTGGCCTGGTAGGCCCCGAATGCGACAAATTGGCCGGAAAAGTCACCCTGGGGCAGCGAGACTTGGTTGGCGAGATTCGGTGTGAGAACGCGCCAGAAATAGGCAGCCCATAAGAGGGTAAGCAACAGCAGCATTGCAAGGTCAGCCCGAACCGGGTGTTCCCGCAGCCACTCGCCGATGCGTTGTGGGCGATTCATGGGGCCTCCACACCAATCGTGCCGAGGGGAACAGCTTGACCGGGGTAGGGGGCTCCGTCCGGCGCGACCGCGAGCGCCCGTGTGTAGGCTGGATCGCTGGCGTCATAGAGGCCCACGATCAGCAAGTAGTCCCCGGCAGGCAAGGTGGCGGGAAGGGTCAGGTTGTGAACGTCCAGAATCTGGCAAGAGCGTCGCCACAGGGAGGTGGGGTAGTCGTTGTTCAGAGGTGGCCCGTCTGCCTGAGCGACGATCATGTTGTCCGGTCCGAGGAGGTGCACAAATACGGTCCAGTTGATCGCTGTCGCCGCCACCCGATCCCAGATCAGTTCCACAGGGATAACATCACCGGGTTGGTAGCTCCCGTCTGGCGGCGATGCCCACATCCGGGCAAAGCCCCCGAACGTAGCGCGGAGGGGCATCGCGTCGCTGACCAGCGCGTTGCACCCCTCCAGGCCATACGGGTAGGCGACTCCGGCCTCGACTATAGCGCTGCCCATCGGCTCTCCGCTTCCCCGCCTCGGTTCGATGACGGTGTATGTTCCCTGGTCCCAGACCCCAACACCGATCAGGACACGTAGCGCCGTCGGGGCCTCGAAGTCTGCGTCGAGTTCCAGTGAGTATGGGTCTTCGATAATCACGCCGGGTTGCATCCGGGTGGTTGGCAACGAACCTGCGCCAGGGTAGGAGTCGATCTTGCCGATCTCCTGCGCATTGCGTCCCAAGGCATGCAGGTAGAGGCTGAAGTTCTGATCAAGCGGCTGGGTTGCTCGCCAGTATAGCGTGATGGGGATGCGCCCCCCTTCTTCAACAGTGACCGATTCGGACTTTACTGCGACCAGTTCCAACCCGTCGTAGAATGCGCCGATTGGTGTCGTGTCCACTGGGATGGTTGTGACGAAATGCGGGGGCGCGTAGACGGGCGCTATGTAGTGGAAGGGAGCCAGGACCGCAACTGCGAGGAGCGGGAGGCCGACTGCAGCTACAAGATAGCGCCTCCACTGTTCCGGCACCAGTCTCACGAGGCCAAGAGCGGTCAAGACGCTGAGGGCGCTGATCACAGGAAACATCAGTCGCCCCTGTGAGGCGTAGGTTGTAAGCGTCCAGCGGATAACCCCAGCCAGCACCATGCCGGTTTGGAATGCAAAGAGGGAAGGCAAAAGAAGGCTCTCTAGATCGCGGGCACGCAGTCGTTCAACGGCCCATCCCAGCACCCCCCCCAGCGCCAGGATTTGAAGCGAGGCATAGAAGGTGTATACCGCCGGATCGGCCAGTATGTTGACGGCGCCAAAAAGTGCCCAGTAACTCACCCAGAAGCCGTACCATTCCCTTGCAATCAGGTCAAGCAGGCGGATGGACCGTGTTCCCGCAATCGCTACGTGCGTGTTCAAACCCAGCAATTCCCCGTAAAGGACGAGGTTACGCACGTACCACCAGCCAGCCAGGATCAGCCAAGCGGCAACCAGGCCCAACCCTGCGGCGGTGGCACTGCGCCACTCCTGTCTGCGGATGGCATGGATGGCAAGAGTCAGGCCGATCAGAGGCAGGAGAGTCAGGCCGCTGATCTTGGTAAGCGTTGCCAGCGCTGCCACAACGGCCAGGGTGACAGCGCGGCGCGGCGGTAGCCCTCGGATGACAATGCGGGCGCACAGGAGAATTCCCCACGTGCTCAACAGGATGATCAGGTTGTCGTTGTTCACCGATCCGCTGATAAACAGAAACATCGGGTTGAATGCAACTAGAGCAGCCGCAAGTAGAGGGAGATGGGGTTTGTCCGGCCAGACTTCATGGGTTAAGCGGTAGGTCAGGGCCACTGTGGCTGCACTCAGTGCAACACCCAAGAAACGAAGCAGGTGGACCGCCAGCACCGTACCGCGCCAGGGGAATCGCTCCGCCTCTGTATGGATGACCATGTTCTTGTTATCAGGGTCGAGCGGGATGCCGAGCTTGGCGTGAGGGTTTCGCCAACGGACCTGGGGCAGGTCGCTCGTATCAATCCAGAAGGTAAGCGCTGCACCAATCAGATAGTACAGAGGGGGCTGGCTCCCCTCCTGCTCCCATAGCGTGTCCACCCCAGGGCGCTGAATAGGTAGTTGGCCTGTAGTGGCGATGTGGTGAACTACAGGGTAGTGCGATATCTCGTCGGAAGCCTCGAAGATGGGTGTGACAAGGCTGTAGGTGGCTGCTAACACAGCGAACAGACCGACTATGAAGACTCCCTCGCGCTGTGCCTTGGGCTGCTGGATCATTCGCCAACTCGAATAGGGGTGAGCAGCACAAAGTCATCCACCAGCCTGCCGTCCTCGGTCACAAGCTGTAGCCTCTGGATGGTCCCTGTGTCATCCATCCAATATACCACGATCTGGATCATATAGATGCCTGGGGGAGTGTCAGCGCTAATGATCAGTGGAATGGTGTCCTCTACAAGGGAGCCGGGTGTCCATGTGCTGGTTGGGGCTGCCCCATCAAGCGGCCAGCTATCCTTCTGCCCGTAGATGCGCGTCTCAGGCCCAAGTATCTGGGCCGAGACCGTGTAATTCCGGGCCATTGGGCGAAGACCACGCCAGTAGAGGGTGAGATGGATTGTTGTGCCGGGCAACGCCGACCGCTGATCCAATGAATAGCCGACCAGCGCCATTTCCTGCGCGAAGTTGAGCATGATGGGATTCGGGACCTGGTCGGAGGATGGCCTCGCTGCTAAAGCCACTTCACCGAGGCTGACAGAGCTTTCCCCAACGCTGGTTGTCATACGCTCGCAGGGAGGGCAGGAAGCGTAGTCGTACAACCCGATTCGCACCGTGAGCGTTTCGGGAGTGTAGGCATAGTCATCCACCGGGATAACGTATCTGTCGGCCCACCGGTAACCCGGCTCGATGTCCAGTGTGGCGATTAAGCCCAATCCAGGATAGGTGTCCCGTTGCCCAGCCAGCAGTCCTGCACTGTCTTCGAGGTGAACGAAGGTGCTCCAGTTGCGGTCCATCGGCGCCAGACTCTCCCAGTAAAGCACCACTTGGACAGTGCCGCCTGGCTGAGTTTGTGGTGGAGCAAGCTCATACCCCAGCAGCCGCATGACGGGCCGCTCCGCTCCCGGCGGGGTGAAATCAATGGCCTGTCCGCTTATCTCGTTTAGGGTGGCGCTTGGTAGCTGGTAGCGCGGCCCGATCCAGACGAAGGGAGCAACCAGTGTCAAAGCGGCCATGAATCCCCCCACCACACTGGTCGTCCGCTCCCCCCAGCGCTCTGGCAGGGGAGCGCCCAATCCGGCCATGAACCACAAGCTGGTACAACTGATTGCGGAGAAGACCAGCCGTCCCTGAGATGACCATGTGACCCGTGCCCAACTTAGGACCAGCGGCAACACAACCCCAGCAATCCACAGCAGCGAGAGGAGAGCAGGAAACCAGGCGCTCAGCGAGAATCCGTCCCGGCGCGCTTTTTGAACCAGTGTAGTCATGATCCCCACCACACTCAGGATCGCCAGGCCATTAAGGGTACGGTAGGCCCAAGATGGCATCGGCACGTTGACGCCGCCAAACAGCCCCCAGTAACTCTGCATGAAGCCAACCCGCTCGCCCCATAGTTGGAGCAATGAAGCAGGTCGGGCACGCCTGCCGAGGATCGCAACAAAGACATTGAGACCCAGCGGGTCGCCATATAAGCGTAAATTACGCAGATACCACCAACCCCCAATGGCAGCCGCCAGAGCAAGGATCAAGGGGCCTTCCACAAAGAGGGTCTGCCACCGCCGCCGCTGCCAAGCGGCATAGGCTGTTGCCAATCCGGCCAGCCCAAACAGACCAAGCGTGCTGGTTTTGGTTAAGGAGGCTAGGCCCAGGACGATCCCAAGCGCAACAGACCACCGCAGGGTGGGGCGATTGTGCCTTGCCTCCCGAACTATGCACAGCATAAGCCATAAGGCCGCTGACGATAGCATGGCTGCAAGACTATCGTTGTTGACCGCTCCGCTGATGAAGGCGAACATAGGGGTGAAGGCCACGCCGGCCATTCCGGCTACTGCTACCCAGCGCTGGTGCGGAAATACCTCCAGACCAATGCGGTATGTGAAGTAGACCGTCCCTGCCCCGAATATGACCGAGAGGAAGCGGGTGATATGGACGGCAAGCGTCGTTCCGCGCCACGGCCAGGCTTCGCGCCGGTAGTTATGAACTATGAGGTTGATGTTGCCATCGGGCGTGATGACGCCATTGTCCACGTGTGGGTTCGGACGGAGCACCGCGCCTATATCGGAGGTATCAACCCACAACGTGGCGAGGGCAGCGGCGGCGTAGTACAGCGGCGGCTGGCTGCCCTCCTGCTTCCAGGGGCCAGGGTTGGCAGGGTCCTGAATCGGCAGTCCGTTCCCGTCGGCGATGGTCTTGACCATCGGGTAGTGCCACAACTCATCTGACATTTCGAACAATGGCGTCACGATACTGTACACGCTTGCTGCCAATACAAATAGGGCCAGGATCAGGCCGACGAGGTATTGCTCGGAGAGCCGATCGGTGTGTGCTTTCATCGTGACAGCAGCTCGGTGAAGAAATCCAGGGTGCGTTGGGCGATGCTATCCCAGGTAAAAGACCCGGCGGCCCTCAGTGCAGCCTGCTCAAGCTGGGCCCGTCGCACGGGATCAGCCCACAGGTGCGCGATCGCCCCCGCAAGCTGTTCTGGGTCCTCTGGGGGCACTATCTCAAGAGCGCCAGTGAGTTCCGGCACCTCTACCTGGGGATGAGTTGTCACGATGGCGCGGCCATGCGCGAGGGCGGCCATCAAAGTTCCCCGGCGCAGCGATACGCCATCCCGGTAGGGGAGGACAGTGATATCGCTGGCATAGAAATGGGCGCTGACGGTAGGGTCATCCGTGAAGCCTGTCCAAAGAACGCGGTCGCCCAGGCCATATGACTCAACGGCGGCGTCGACGCGCTGGCCGTAAGCCAAGTTGGTTGGGTCGCTCGATCCGGCCCGGCCACCGATCATGACCAGCCTAGCTGGAACGCCTTGGGCGATGAGCCGGGCAAGGGCTTCGATCAACCTCAACCCCCCCTTGCTCTCGTTGAGAAAGCCGAAGTAGCTGATCAGAAGCTCGTCAGGGCCAATTCCTAACCCGGCTCGCCAGGCATCGCGGTCGTAGCCAGCGGGGGGCGTGGTGCTGATGTTGCTGCCAATCGGAATCCAGCGCACACGCGGGATATGCCACTGGTTACGGAGGATCGCTTCGTCAGCGCGGTCGGTTGCAATGACAGCATCGGCGTCGCGCGCCAGCTTGCGGACAATCCAGGGG
>DAOTYF010000109.1:0-4511 GCA_034434995.1 Anaerolineae bacterium | reverse complement strand
CCTTCACCGACCGCGCCCTCCTCGCCCAGCGGGGTGATCGTCACCACGCCGTTCCGGGTGAACATCCGCGCCATGCCCAGCGTGAGCGGCCCGGTGCTGGCCGTGATGCCGGTCAACGCGCAGGCGGCAGCTATCGGGCGCAACGCAGGCAACAACTGGCTTCAGGTGCAATATGGTGAGACGCTCGGCTGGGTGGCGAAATGGGTCGTGGTGGCCTCCAGCAACACGACTGGCCTGCCCATTACCTCGGACATCGTGGAAGTGCAGCCCCTTGCGCCGGGGGCGACCATCACCGGGTCGAGCATCTACAACATCGTCATCCGCTCCGGCCCCGGCACTCAATTCGGCGACGTGGGCCAGATTCCGGCCTTCACCAGCGTCAACCTGCTGGCGCGCACCGCCGATAGCGCATGGGTCAGGGTGAACTACCAGGGCGTCGAGGGCTGGGCCGCCGCCTGGGTGATGACCGCCTCTACGGACATGAACAGCCTGCCTCCCCAGCAACCGTAGCAAGGCGCCGTTTTCCAGAGTCAATCGAGGTCGAGGGCATGGGCCTTCGACCTCGTTGCGTGGCTGCCTGCTGGCAGCGCTACCTGGCGATGGCCTGCAACGCGCGTTCGACGCTATCCTCCGGCTTGACCCTTACCTGCGCGTCGGCGATGCGCCCTTCCTCGTCAATGATGAAGTGGCTACGCAGGATGCCCATGCTGGTTCTTCCGTAGCTGGTCTTTTCGCCCCACACGCCGTACAGATCGGCGATGCGGTGATCCTCATCGACCAGCAGGGTGAAGGGCAGGCCGAACTTGGTCTTGAACTGTTGGTGGCTGGCCTGACCATCGGGGCTGACGCCCAGCACGACGGCGTTGCGCTCCTCGATCAGGGCGTAGTGGTCGCGGAAGCCGCACGCCTGGATGGTGCAGCCAGGGGTATCGTCCTTGGGGTAGAAGTACAGCACCACGCGCTTGCCACGATAGTCGCTCAGTTTCACGGCCTGACCCGTATCGGTGATCGCTTCAAAGTCGGGGGCCATCTCTCCAACTTGGGGGGGTGTGCTCATGGACGGTCCTCCTGGTGGCGAGTTATCACACCGATGAAGATAGCGAGCGCACGGCCAGGGGACAAGCCATAACGAGTGATAACTTATTCGCTCATCAGCCTTCGTTGGTTATCAGCCGTCAGGCGATCTCCCGGGGATGGGCCAGGAACTCCCGAATGGGGCGTAGTTCAGCGCGGCGCTGCCAGCGGACGCGATGTTGCCCGTGAGAGAACTGGTAATGCCAGTTCCACAGCCGACGCCACCCACGGCGGAGCGGAGTATCGGCGGCGGCCAGCCTGGCAAGAGGGCCATTCGCCCGGCGGGGCGCGGGCATGGCGGGAGGCTGGCGAGCCAGCTCGACCCCCAGGCCGGAGAAGAAGAAGTACGCACGATAAGCGGCCTTGATGGAGGGGATCAGATCGTCCTGGCTGATCCCGTCCTGCGCGGCGACCGCACGGCAGATGGCGTTCACCGCATTCGTGAAGTCGTGCGACCAGGTATCCCACAGCATCCGGTCGAAGCCATCTGCACGCCGCAGAGTGTCACGCCCGCTGCTTTCGATGTCGTCGGCCTGGCGAAGCAAGTGCAGGATTGGCTCACGGTGGAGGTCGCCGGGCACGACGCTGAGAGCCATCATCATAAACTCGCCCACCAGCAGATCGGTGGGGTTCAGGTCGCGCAGGATGGCGTAGTGCGCCGCGCGCGCCTGGCTGCGGAAGACCGCATACCACGTGCTGACGGCGGTCATGGCGGAGAGAACGCGCTGCTCAGCGGTCGCGCCGGTGATGGATCGGATGCCGGGCTGCTGGCGAAACTCCGCGTTGTGAAAGCGCGCCCGCCCGTATACGAGGTGGAGGTTGCTCAGCGCGGGGGGCGTCTCAACGTTAAACGACACTGGCTCGCCCTCGCAGCCGAAGACACCCGGGTGCGCGTCGAGGTAGTCCAGGCAGTGCAGCAATCCCTCGACCACGAACAAGTCGTCGTTGTCGCCCATCACCAGATAGGGCGTCTGGACGCGGGCGGTGGCGTCAGCCAGTTTGCGGTAGTAGTCCGATAGGGATTGATCGGCAGGGTAGCGCACGTACTCGTAGCGGACGCTGGGGAAGCGGGCCGGATCGGAGAGCAGATCGGCCACCTGTTGATCCGTACCGCCGTCGGCGATCAACACCCGGAACGGCAGCCGGACATGCTCGGCATAGGCCATCCAGCGGAGTGTGAATGGGACGCGGTCCTTAAGCGTCAGGACGATGGTCAGGCGGTCATCATAGTGCATGGCGAAGCGATCCTGTGCTCGGAAAAGGGGGCAAGGTCACCATCTCCGGACGCCCCTCAGCAGCGCGATGGTTTGGCCAATACCCTGCTCAAGGCTGCCCCGGAATGTGAAGCCCAGATCGGAGAAGCGCTGGTTCGAGACGTGGTAGGAGAGCTGGTTCATGATCTCGGTATCGACATATTCGACTGCCACATCGGGAACATGGCGACGGATGATCTCCACGATATCGTAGACAGTCGCGTTGGCCGTCAACACGTTGTAGATGCGGCAGTCGAACAAACTGCGCTGGAGGATAAACATCAAGGCCTCAATGCCATCCGAGAGGTCAAGGTAAGGGCGCATCTGATGCATGGCAGTACGCCACACCGTGATCGGTTGGCCCAGCGCCGCCTGCCAGCAGAACTTGTTGATCGCGGTGTGGAAGCGCATACCCGGCGACGTGCCGAAGATGGTGCCGAAGCGCAGTGTCACGAAGCGCAGCCCGTGCGTCTGGCCCAGGCGGGATAGAAGCTGCTCCGCCTTCAGCTTGGCCTCGGCGTAGGGACTCTGGGGGCGCAGGTCGTCGATAGGGCAGTCCTCGTCCACCAGATCAGCCTGCGTGCCGTAGACGCTGGTGGTGGAAAGGTAGATCAGCCGGGAGCCGGTTTCGGCGCAGGCCCGCGCGACGCGCTCCGTGCCAGCATAATTCACCTGTTCTACCTGCTCGCGGATTTTGAAGCTGCCCGCCGCGTCGGTGATCGCGGCCAGGTGAATGGCAACCTCCACCCCCTCCAGAAGCGATGTGAGATCAGCACTCAGCACGTCATCCTGGATGAAGCGATAGTGGCCCTCCGGCGGCAGGTCAAACAGCGAACAGTATCGCTGCGTGGAGAGATTGTCCAACATCGCGATCTCCGCGCCGGGGAAGGCGGCGGGCAGGTCGCGGATCAATCTGGAGCCGATGTGTCCCAACGCGCCTGTGATGAGCACTCTCATGGTTTCCCTGTTCCGTCCGCCCCTACAGGTAGAATTTCAGCCGCGGGGCAAAATACGCCTTCATCTTCGCCAGCCCTGTGCGCAGATCGTGCTGCGGACGCCAGCCGAGCACCTGCCCGATCCGGGCGTTGCTGATCACCGCATCCCCGACCTCGATCACACGCCGGTCCTCCGGCCACTCGATGAACTTCACCGTCCCCGACCCCACCACTTCAACAATCGCCTCGGCGATCTCCGCGACGCTGTGCTGCGTGTCGCCGACGGCGAAGAAGACCTGGTTATTGGCCTGCTCGTCCTGTGAGGCCATGATCATGGCGCTCACGCAATCCTCGACGAAGATCACGTTGCGGAGCTGCGACCCATCGCCGAAGACGGTCAGGGGTTTGTTCTGCATCGCTAGCCCGAAGAAGTAATTCATAAAGCCGAACTCTGGGCTTTTGATGTTGGCGCGCGGCCCGAAGGTATTGCTGAAGCGCACCACCGTCGTAAACAGACCATAGGCCGTGCTGTACAGCAGCGTGTACTTCTCCGAGGCGCTCTTGTTGGCCGAGTAGATATCCACCGGGAACTCCGGGTGTAGCTCGTCAATGGGGCTGTAGCGCATCTTGCCGATCTGGGTGCTGGTGCCGGCGTACACCACCCGGATGGCCGGGTTGAAACGCCGGGCGGCTTCCAACACATGGATCACACCTTTGCAGTTCACGTCAATGTCAATCAGCGGGTCGCGCATTGAATTGGGGTGCGAGACATAGGCAGCGCAATGGAAGATCACATCGTTCTGCACAATGCTGGCGGTGATCGCCTCGAAGTTCAGGATGTCGTTGAATTCGACGCGAATGCGGTCGCGGATGCCGTCGATGTTGTGGATATTGCCACTGCAGCGGGGGTCGAGGTTGTCGTAAACCGTCACCTGCGCGCCCAGCGCGAGGCACTGGTGAGCCAGGTTGCTGCCCACAAATCCCAGCCCGCCCGTGATCAGCACCCGTTGGCCAGTCAGATCGGGCAATCTGAGCGCGGAGTTTGAGTCAGGCGACATTGACGAAGCTCCCTGTGAGGTGGCAGGTGGCGTGCCAATGATAACGCCAAGCGCCTATCGGCGCATCTGCAGCGCTTTTAGGAGTAGCTCACGAACTCGCTTTGGCCGCTTAGGGAATGGGGGTCTGAGGAAGGGTGGCCCCCGCAAGCGCGCTTGGCAGGAACAGCAGCATCAGGTTGGTGGCAGCCTGG
>DAOTYF010000108.1:0-2603 GCA_034434995.1 Anaerolineae bacterium | reverse complement strand
ACAGCCCTGTGTCGACTCCTCTCAGTGCGGCACGGCCACCCGCGCCGATGGACGGGCTGTGCAGCTAGCGTGCTTCAACGCCGTATGCTGGGATTCGTGCGCCTGCGGCGGCGAGGGTTGCGCTGAGGACACCGGCGGCGGCAACACCAGCGGCCCATCGCCCTCTGACACCAGCGACGGAACCGGTATCCCATCGCCCCCTGGCCCCAGCGACGGCAAGTAGTCTCCACCTGTAACATTCTGCTGCTGTTCTTGCGTTTCCCAACCAGAACCCCTCATTGCCAGCAAGCTGGCGAGTCCGGCAGGTGGGCCACTGGGCGGCTCACAACCATCCGGCCCATCTTATGGTCAGCAACCCTCAAACCGATCAAGGTAAACCGGTTTGCGGCGTCGAGGTTAGGTGGCGTGGACATGAGCGGCGATCTTGGGTTACAATAGGAATGGATGGTGCGCGGCACTAGACAAACAGGGCCGTGCCACAAGAGTAGCTTGCTGCGCGCGCGCAAGGCGCATTCTCCGTGCGGTGGCGGCGGGTTGTGTGACCAAACCCGCCGCCACGTCTTTCCAGGCGTCACCGCCTCCACACGGGGGCCAGCAGGAGTGAGGTATGGGCTACGTCAGGACGATCTCCACCGGCGTGGCGACTTCCCCCGGCTGCACCCAGCGATAGTCCTCATCGTAGCCCAGGTAGGGCTGCGACCAGCGAAAAATCCACTTGGCGGCATCAGGCGTGACATTGATGCAGCCATGGCTGCGCGGCCCGCCGAAGTCGTTGTGCCAGTAGGCCCCGTGAATGGCCGCCCCGGTATCGGAGAAGTAGGTGCACCAGGGCACGCCATTCACGTCGTACCACAGCACAGGATCGTGCACGTCGCCGCTGCGCATCCGGCGGGAGGGGCGCTTGCGCTGCACCCGGTATGTCCCTTCCGGGGTGCTGAAGTCGAATATCTCGCCCGTGTCGCTGGTGTAGACCGTGCCGGAAGCGATCAGGGTCTCGAACACAGGCACGCCCTCTTCGTAACAGGTGATATGCTGCCTGCCCAGGTCGATGACGATCCGCTTGTCCTGCACGTCGGGCGAGATCGGCGTTAGCTCCTCCGGGAGGACGTGGCGGATGTTGCGGGCCAGCACCCACGCCTGGCGTTCCGGCTCGATCTCGTCGTACAAGCGATACCAGGCATTGCCCTGGGCATCGTCGGCGCGCTCCAACACGCGGTGCACCTGCCCCCAGAACAGCTTGTAGTGGTCATAGTCATACTTGTAGCTCTCGAAGGATGGCCCCCGCCGCTGCCAGCCAATCGGCACGGTCACCTCGCCCCAGAAGCCGCCGTCGGGCACTGGCTCCGGCGGATTAAAAATCTCGTGGCAGGGGACGAGGTGACCGGAGTGTACGTAGCCCTCGTTGGTGCGGAACCAGATTTTGCTCTGCCAGCGGCTGTCGTAACGCTCGCCGTGCACCGCGCCATAGATCGGCAGGATCACCCCCCCGCGAGCGCCGCAGTCCCCCCCCACCGAGCGAATGCGCTGGCTGCGCGGGTCTGGCTCGGTGAAGATGCCCACCGTCCGGCGGCACTCGTGGGTGTGGATCACCCGGCCCAGCAGCGGGGGGAAGCCGTAGATCTCGTTGTAGGAGTTTAGCTCGTTGTCCCAGTCGATGCCGCTGCCGGCTTCCTGCTGTGCTCCCTCGCCGCTGACGAACGCCAGCGCCCGCCGGGCATTCAGCGTGGCGAGCGCCGCCGCGCTGACGCCCGCCGCCGTGAGAAACTCACGCCTGGATAGGCCATTGGTCATAAGGTTTCCTCAAATGTGCCTGAGATCGACGGGGATTATAGCGGCTTTGGGGGGCGCATCAATGCGCGCTTTGGCGGGGCAACTTCCTTGTTCAGCCCTCCTCGCTTGCCACTCAGCACTCAGCACTCGGAACTCGGAACTCAGAACTTGGAACTCACCAGCCCCCAGCCCAGCCACATCTGCCCGATCCCGAAGACGATGCCGACCCCCATCACCGCGATATGCCCCTGCCCCCCGGCCAGGATGGCTGCCGCGAAGCCCGCTGGCACGGCCATCATCGATAGGATCGCCCCGCCGGGCGGCAGAATCCGGGCAACTAGGATCGCCAGCCCGAAGAACAGCCACGCGCCGAAGAACACGATCCACGAGATTCGCAGCGCCAGCACGAAGAATGGCTCGGAGCGGATGCCGTACCCCTCCGAGTAGGCCGTCGCGGCAAACCAGCCGTTGCCGATGAAAGCCAGCACAAAGCTGATCAGCCCCACCCAGCCGACGTGCTGCCAGTGGCGGGCATACATGCCCACCAGCCCAAGCTGGATGAACACCAGCGCCGCCGATTCGACGCTGTGCCAGAAGATGTTGCCCAGCCCCAGGTCGTTGATGCCCGGCTCGTGGAAGGCCAGGAAGATCACCAGCATCCCGCCGCCGAGGATACTCGACGCCCCGCTGGCGCGGATCAGGCTGTGGGTGGTCATAGGCTCGATCCAACCGCCCGCCCGGCCATCCGTATCAAGTCGCGCTTCAATTACGCACCGCCCTTTGGCGGCTCCGGTTTTGACTCGTCGGCTGTGCCACCCTGGGGGGTGCTGGGC
>DAOTYF010000107.1:0-50739 GCA_034434995.1 Anaerolineae bacterium | reverse complement strand
CATCTGGGCCAGTCGGCTGCACCAGCGCCCAATGGAAGCGAACCCGCCCCCAACCCACCCGCAGCGCGTCTGCGCGGGCAGGGGCATCGTGAGGTTCGATCAGGCCAAAACGCGGATCGAGGGGCGAGAGAGCGCGTAACGGTATGCTAGGCGATGGTGTAGCCGAGGTTGTAAAGCCCAGCCCAAGGCACAACAACCCCAAGCATCTTACCAACCTACCAGCCGCTGCCATAGCAAGATCATTCTGCTGTTCCAGCAGCGGGCCAATCGGGCATGCGAGCATCCAGCAGCGCGACGAACGCGGCAAAGTCCTCAACCCTCATTTCGACACCATCCTCCCAACGATCGCGTTCAGCCGCTCTGATCTGGCCCTGCTCGCCGACCTTCTTCAGCAGATGTTCTTCGCCGGGCCTGGGAGCCTGCTTGCGGGAGATAAGCTCCTCAAAGGCAGACCACTGGGGCATTGCCCGGGCTATATCTGGCTTCACGAAAGAATAGGGGATGATCACCCGCTCGTCCTGTGTCAGACAACAGGCCACGCAGTACCAGCCCCTGGGAACCCATGTCCGTCCACGCCGGATGACGAAGTACCACGCTAGCACATTCGTCCTGCTGCCCAGATCGATGGTCACCGCCTCCGCAGAGGGGCGGCGGAGCGTAACTGCATTGCCCTCCACCTCGAGGACCCTGCCGCTAGGCCAGATCGAACGTAGAGCGGTCTCCACTGCCCATGAAGCTCCGATACCGATCAGCAGCGTGCCGACCACCGTGAAGCAGAGTTCGGGCACGCCCGTAAATGGCAGCACATGCAGCGCCGCCGGCATGATGACAAACATCCCCAACCCCGCGCTCACGATCATGGCAAACAGGACAGCAAGACGGAGGCCAACATGGTTGGGGTCCAGGTGGTAGGTCTGCTTCAGCGTAGGGAGAGAACCGTGAGCAAGGTGCATGGTCAGGCTTCCGTACCGGTGGATTGGGATGGTAATGGCCCCCCTGCGTGTGCCGGTAACGGGGCCGCTGGTCCGGTACTCCACAGCGAAACGCCTAGAAAACGTTCAACTGCGGTACGCACAGCGCGAGCCTCGAATGGTTTAGTGATGTAGGCGTCAATCGGGCTTTTCGAGAACTCTTTCATAATGCGGTAGCGATGAAGCTGACCGGTCAACATAATGATCGGGGTGTGCTTGAGGTTTTCGTCTCGACGCACTTCCTCGTAGATATCCCAGCCATCACGGTCAGGCATCACAACGTCAATGATCAGGATGTCGGGCTTCTCTCGTCTGGCCCGCTCAAGGCCGTCGACCCCGCTACATGTTGAAATGAGCCGAATGCTGGGGTGCTCGAGGATTACATGAACCAACTCAATGATTGCGGTTTCGTCCTCAATGTATAAGATCGTGTGAGGCATTGTTGGCGTCTCCTGGCAGAGCAGCAACCCGATTGTAGCATTGCCTCCATACCGTGTCTAGTTAGGCAACCATCCAGAGAGCGAGATATAGCATGTCACAGGAAATAAGGGGAATCTATGCTGCTGTGATCACCCCGTTTGGCAGGGACAGCAGACCAGCCTACGATGAGTTCGCCGCTTATCTCAAGCATCTGGCTCAGCGTGGTTGCCATGGCGCCCTGATAGCAGGTACGACGGGCGAAGGGCCATCCCTCAGTGTCGCAGAGCGCACCACCCTGTTTAAGGCGGCGGCCCGCTCCAATACGGGTCTACGATTGCTGGCAGGCGCAGGCGCTTCGAGCCTAGAAGATAGCATTGCGATCACACGCGCCGCATTTGATGCAGGAGCGGCAGGGGTTGTGGTGATCCCGCCGTTCTTTTACTCGAATCCCCCCCTGGAGGGCCTACTCGAGTTCTACACGCGCCTCATCCGGGCAGCCGTACCAGTAGATGGGAACGTCCTTCTATACCACAACCCAACGGTCAGTGCCCCGACCATTGACCGCCGCCTGATTGCGCGCCTGCGTGACGCCTTTCCTCATCAAGTTGTGGGAATCAAGGATAGCAGCAGCGACTGGGCCTACACTCAGGCTTTGCTGGATGAATTCCCTGGATTCCAGGTGTTTGTTGGGGATGACCAATTCCTGGCGCAGGGGCTTGCCGCTGGTGCTGCAGGTGCAATCACGCTCGTGGCAGGGCTGTTCCCCGATCTGCTCCGCACCGTATACGACCTTCACGAACAAGGCGCGCCAACCACCCAAGCCCAGGAACGGCTCACCACGGCGAGGCGGCAGATTGACGATCTGCCGCGCATCGCTGCCACAAAATGGTTGCTGAAGGCCAGCAAGCTAATTGCACATGAGGCTGTCCGCCCGCCGCTCAGCGCATTGAGCGAGGCGCATATTGCGACGCTAGGCCAGCGGTTCCACACCGACCTGCGGAGTCCCATAGCTATCAACCTGGCTGACCTGGCACGCAAATAGGTATTCATCAGGAGAACGACATGCTGGCCCCTCCACTAACCCTAGGAATTGAGGAAGAGTACCAGATCATTGACCCCCGAACGCGAGAGCTTACTGCCTATATTCAAGAGTTCCTCAATGAGGGCCGTGTACTGGGGGAGCAGATCAGGAGCGAGTTCTTACAGTCACAGGTGGAGGTCGGCACACGTATCTGCCACTCTATTCACGAAGCGCGCCAGGAATTGGGACGGCTGCGGCGTACTTTGGTCGAAATCGCGGACGGTGCAGGGCTGTGGCTTGCCGCAGCGGGGACACACCCCTTCTCTCACTGGCAGGATCAGGTGATCACGGATAGCGAACGCTACATCGAATTCGCAGAGCAAATGCAGCATGTTGTCCGGAGCCTCCTAATCTTTGGAATGCACGTCCACATCGGGTTTGGGGATAGCCCTGCACAACGTGAGTTGCTGATTACAGTCATGAATCAGGCACGCTACTTTGTGCCACACATTCTAGCTCTCTCCACCAGCTCCCCTTTCTGGATGGGTCAGAACACAGGCCTCAAGAGTTACCGGAGCATTGTGTTCAAGTCCCTACCACGCACGGGCCTGCCGATGGAATTCCGCTCCTGGTCAGAGTACGAGAACTTCGTCAGACTACTGGCGAGAGTAGGTGCCATTGGGAAACATGCTGATGGCCTGGGCGATTCGACCCGCATCTGGTGGGACCTGCGCCCTCATCTTCGATATAGCACCCTGGAATTTCGCATCACCGATGTCGCCACCACGCTCGATGAAGCCATCTGCATAGCCGCCCTGATTCAGGCCATCGTGGCAAAGCTGATACAACTGCGGCAACGCAACCAGTCCTGGCGGATCTATCGCCGTGACCTGATCAACGAGAATAAGTGGCGCGCTGTGCGCTATGGGGTAACCGGTAAGCTCATCGATTTTGGCAAGGAAGCGGAAGTCCCCTTCCCAGACCTCATTGATGAACTGCTTGAGCTGCTCGACGATGTGGTTGACGAGTTGGATAGCCGCGAAGCGGTCGAGTATGCGCGGATCATCGCCCGTAATGGCTCTGGCGCCGACCGGCAGATCCGCGTTTTCCAGGAACACCTTGAGCGTGGCGCATCCGAGCGCGAGGCGCTCATCGCAGTGGTCGATCACCTGGTCAGGGAGACACGCTACGGGCTGCCATGAATAGCCAACGCTGGATTGCTTTGGGCGGTGTGGTGGCCTTGATCGGGCTGTGTATAGCCGTTAGGGGCCTCTGGCATGCGCGCACCTCTAGGGGCGAGGGGTCGAGCCAACCAATCGCTGAGGAAGACGCCACGCCGGAGAGTGGTGCATCAGGTACCAACGCAACACAGGAGAGCACCTCCGTGCCTATGGGGGAGGCAACCGCCACGCTGAATCCGATTGTTGAGGAGATGATGGAGGCATTGGGTGAAGAAAGCACGGCGATCAGGAATGTCCCGTTTGTGATCCTCGCTGGCGACTTCACCACCATCGACGCCATGCATCAGGCACAGGGCACTGCCTCCATCTACCAGGCTGGAGAAGCCCGCTACATCCTGAGGCTGGATCCGCTTAGCGTGACGAACGGCCCTGACCTGCATGTCATGCTCTCTCCACACCAGATGCCCCGCACAAGCACAGAAGCATTAACCGGGGCGCTCGATTTGGGGCCTCTTGCCAGCAACACCGCCGCCCAGAACTTCGACATCCCAGCGGGAACCGATCTGGCCCGCTACCGGAGTGTCGTGATCTATAGCCTGTCGCTGAACGTTGTCTACACCACCGCTGAGTTGCAAACCGTGCGTGGGCAATAGAAGAGGCCCGACACGCCATGCCCCCCACCTGGATCACCCATATTGCCGCGTACTTCGACTCAGCCGCCAGTGATTACCCTTCGGCGATAGAGCCTGCCCTAGGTCCGCTGGCAGAGGGAGTGGTCGAGCACGCACGCCTCAGAAGCGGGGAATGCGTGTTGGACCTCGGCACGGGAACGGGTTTGGCTGCACGAGCCGCAGCGAACCAAGCAGGTGAGGTAGTGGGCCTGGATATCTCGCGGCGGATGCTGGCTGCCGCACGCCCACCCCTTTCATGGCATCCGGCACAGGGTGATATGCATTACCTGCCATTCCCGGCTGGCAGGTTCGATGTTGTGCTTGCGTCCTTTGCCCTAAACAGCACCGACCCGCGGCGGGCGCTGGTTGAGGCTCGCCGCGTGCTGAAACCAGGTGGCCGGCTTGTGATCCAGGAGTGGGACGCCCAGGATGAGCTAAGCGAGATCATTGCGGATACGGTGGCTGCGTATGCCACTGAAGAACCTCCACCCGCCCTATTGACCCTTCGCCAGCAGATGGAAGCTCCGATCCCATGGGACAGCATCCAGTCCACCGAGGAATTGACACACCTGATCGAACAGGCGGGGTTTTCCCAGGTGCAAGTCTGCCAGGCCATTGCCAACGTGCGCTTGCCCGACATGGAGGCATTGCTGCGCTACAAGCTGGCCTGGCCGATCCGCAGAGCCGAGATCAGTGCGATGCCGCCAGAAGTCCGTGCCCTGTGCCTTAGCGACCTTCAGGAGAATCTGGCCGCCCATACAGACGCCGATGGTGCAATCACATGGCGCCCAGGTGTGATTCGCATCCGTGCTTTGAAACCAGCACACTAGCTCTAGCTGGCTGACGCACAGTGGACAGCGCGGGTGTTAGGCAATGTCTGCGAACTGGGCGCTTAAGGCCTTCGCACGATCGCGCAGTTCGTTGATGGAGGCCAGAGAGGCTCCTCCTTCCCCCCGCCGCGAATGAGCGTGTTTTCGGTAGGCCAACTCTGTCAGGGTGCTGAAGTAATGTCCCATGCGCAGCCAATGCCCTAGCCCACCGGTGATCAGTGCTGAGAGCCGTGCACGGAAGCGGCGTACTGGTGATGTGCTGACCTCGTATTGAATCGGGCTAAGGGTCTCGCTCTTTACCTCGTCACGAAGCTGAACGATCATCCACTCCCGCTCGCGCCGGATAGCGATCACCATCACAACGAAGACAAATAGCACCCCACCCCAATCGGCAACGATAGTCAGGCATAGAAGCGCAGGATAAGGGTCAACAAGCGACACTGTTGTATTGTGGATGCTGTGGGCAATTATGGCGGCCAGCAGCCCTATCAGCGGCGCTCCGGCGCGCACCAGCAGCCTCGGCGAATGGCGGGCAATTCCAAACCCGATCCCGGTCAAACTGGTATAGAAGGCGTGGTTGAGACCAAAAATCACCGCCCGGAGCAGGATCGTGGCCGCGTCCGCATCGAGAAAGTACAACACGTTCTCGATAGCGGCGAACCCAAAGCCAACCAGCCCTCCATAGATAATGCCGTCGAAAACCCCATCAAATTCTCGCCGCCAGATCAGGAACACGGCCAGCACGGCCAGCCCTTTGAAGAACTCCTCCGTGATCGGCGCAAAAACGCTGCCCCCCAGGAAATCTGCCATCGTTCCTGTCTCGTCGAGCATAAAGAGGGGGACTTCCAAAACAAGCTGGCTGATAAGAGATAGGATCGCCGCTGGCACAAAACCCCACAGAAACACACCTGCCAGCAACCCTAGCGGTTCCTTCTCATAGCGATCCATCCAGTATAAGAAGAACGGGTAGATCACCATCGGCACAATTCCCGCCACGACCGCAACAACGAAGCTCATCGGCTCCCTCCGGCAAGAGAATCAGCCTGGATTGAGTGCTGGAACCAGACGCTTGGCCCACTTGGCGTAACGCGAAGTGAAGTGCACCCAGAATCCACTGAGGCGCTCAACACGCTCTGCTTCACGCAGGGCCTGTCTCAGGCCTTCGGCGTGGTTGGCAAAGGGCCGTGCCCGTACGACTGCCTGCCCAAACTCAGGGGGAACGTGGGCATCACTGCCACACGTCATCAGCTTGCCATACTTCGTGGCGAATTCGTACGCTTTCACATTGTCCGCGTTGTGGATGCAGCGCGCGTTGAACACTTCGATGGCATCCACCTGATCAACGATGGCAACCAAATCCTCAACTCGCCATGCGCCTTTGCGATAGCGATCAAAGGGGTGGGATACTCCAATCAGGGCGCCCTGGTCGCGCAGTCGCTCAATGGTTGCCTGGGGTGTGAGACCGGCGGGCACTTCTTGTGTGATGTACCAGGCCAGCAGCTCGCCCTGCGTTGTCATGATCTCCTCGCCAGGGATGATCAGCATCGGGTGCAGCCGTGCAAGTTCCAGCGCCGCCTTAGCGGTGTTGTGATCGGTTATCGCCAGTTTATCAATGCCTTTAGCCTGGCAGATTTCTGGCAGGTGGCTCAATCTGATCAGACAATCCTGTGAATAGATCGTATGACTGTGCAGCTCTATCGTCCAGCGGGGTGTGCCCATTCTGTATGGCCATCCATTTCATGCGGAAACGCTATTGGCTGCCAAGAGTATACTCGGAAGTCACAACACAGCACACGTCCTAACAAGTGCTAGGCCGGAAGACGGAGCCGACGCACGAAATACAGGGAATCACTCCTTGTACCTGCTCCACGATCCAGCTACACTGTTGAACAGTACGGCTCGCGGACGATATCGCCCCAACTGCCAGTAAACCAGAGTACTCACTGTGTTCACGCCTCATTTGGATCGCCTCACTCGGAATTGGCCCACCCGCAAGCGGCTGCTTATATCTCTCATGGTCGCCAATGCCCTGCTGCTGAGTGCGATGCTGGCAGCACTCACCCTCCTATCCAGCACAACGGGCTGGGAAGATTTCACTCCATCTCATAGGCGCTGGTGGCTGATAGGAATTCACAGTGTGATGCTCGCGCTCGCTTTGGGCGCTGTGACGGTGGTGGTAATGGCTCTGATCGAGACAATTGTGCTGGGGCGCATTTCACGCCTCAGAAACCTGGTTGAGGAGCAAGCCGCGAATGTGGGGGCATTGGGAGCGATCGAAGCCCAGCCGGATGACGAGATCGGGCGCCTGGTTGTGGCCCTTAACAAGCTCAGCGCTGCGTACCGGACCTCCCTCCAAGACCTCGCGCACCGCGCCGATGAGCTTACTACCCTGAACCGCATTGCTGAGACGATCAACCGAACCCTCGACCTGCAGGAGATTTTTGATAGCTCCTTGCGTGGGGCTTTGCGTGCCGTGGGTTGGGATGCAGGCGCGATCTACATGTGGGATGAGCGCACAAACGCTCTTAACCTGGTCAGCTACGTGGGTCTTGATGAGGACTTCCTGCGCGAGGTCATCCTTTACGAACTGGGCGAAGGGATCACGGGGCAGGCCGCCCTGGGCCGAGAGACGGTAATAGTTGAGGATATTCGCGAGCACCCGCAATTTAGCCATCGCTATCGACCCGAGATGCCTATCTCACAGGTAAGCATCCCCCTGATGACCATGCCGGGTCAGATGGTCGGTGTGTTGAACGTCAATTCCCTCGATAGACAACGTATTTCCAGCGAGGAGCTTAACCTGCTTATCACGGTGGCTTACCAGATTGCTGGGGCGATTGACAAAGGACAGCTATACCTGCGAGCCAACCGCCATGCCATTGAACTTGAGCGCATCGTCGATGCGCGGACGAAGCAGCTCGCCCAGGTGATCGACGAGTTGTTGGTGGCTGTTGAGCGAGCAAAAGAGACGGACAAGCTTAAGTCCCTGCTCCTCTCGACCATCTCTCATGAGCTACGCACACCGCTGGCGACGATCAAAGGGAACACCTCAATGCTCCGCGAGCATTACCGTCAGATTCCCCCCCATACCCTGGCGGAGCACCTGCGGGACATCGAAGAGGAGACTGATAAGCTCACCGACCTGATCAGCAATCTGCTGGAAATGTCGCGCATCGAGGCGGGGATTCTGCAAATCCTGCCCCAACCTATCGACTTAACAGCCATCCTACGCAGCGCCGTAAATGCCGCCCAAATCCGTGTAGGCGATCACCCGATTGAACTGGTGCTACCAGAGCAACTCCCGCTGTGCTTTGCAGATGCCCGGCGGATTGAACAGATTGTGGCAAACTTGCTGGATAATGCCGCTAAGTATTCTCCAGCGGGCAGCCCCATCAGTGTGCGGGCAGAAAGCCGCGACGAAGAACTCGTCGTTTCGGTGCAGGATCGCGGCCCAGGCATCCCTTCCGAGCACCTGGACCGCATTTTTGACCGGTTCTACCAAGTAGAGGCCAGCCGTGATTCCGGGCGGCACGGTATTGGCCTGGGCCTGGCGATTTGTCGCGGGCTGGTTGAGGCTCAGGGTGGGGGAATCTGGGTCGAGAGCCAACTCGGCCAAGGATCAACCTTCTCATTCAGCCTGCCTGTCGCAACGGGAGAAACCCTGGCCGAGGAGCGTTGGCATGAAAAAGACCACTATTCTCATCATTGATGATGAACCGAAGATCATCCGGTTCCTCAAGACTTCCCTGAGCCTGGCCGGTTACGACTTGCTAACCGCAGGAACAGCCAGCGCAGCGTTACAGCTCTTTGGGAAGGAACAGCCCGACCTGATCATTCTGGACCTCGGATTGCCCGATCTCGACGGCTTCGATGTCCTGAGAGATATCCGGTCGTACTCGACCGTGCCGATTATCATCCTGACGGCACGGGATGATGAGAAGGACAAAGTGCGTGGCCTGGAACTGGGAGCCGATGACTATCTGACCAAGCCATTCGGTTCGCGCGAACTAGAGGCGCGCATTCAGGCCGTGCTGCGTCGCGTCGAGTGGTCACCGCAGCCGAACGATGTGGCAGAGTTTCAATACAACGACCTGCATGTAGACTTTCGCCGACGTAGAGTGCGAGCACGCAACCAGGAAGTACACCTCACCCCGATTGAGTACGAACTGTTGCGGATGCTGATCCAGCACAACGGTCATGTGTTGCTGCACGGTGACCTGCTGGGTCATGTCTGGGGTGAAGAATATCGCAACGATCTCGCTATCCTGCGAGTTAACATCTCCCGACTGCGCCAGAAGCTGGAGGAAGACCCTCGCCATCCCCGCTACATTGTGACCGTTCCAGGGGTCGGCTACACTATGCCGACCGACTGAACAAGGACCACCTTGCGAAGATGTAGATTGTTATACTCTTGTTATATCTAAGACCCCAATCGTTATGCCCATGTAAGGTTTCTTGACTATATTCATGGTGGCTCCAAGCGCTTTGCTTGCTGCCACCCAACCCAACTGTGGCTGTCCGAGTCGCAACCCATTCCCTTACCCACCCCTTGGACGAACTTCGCGGGCAGCCACGCTGATCGGAAGCATTCCTCACTCTCAGCCCATTGCTTCGATCAGGTGAGCGAGCACGCCGAACAGGCTTGCTCGTTCGGCTTTTTACAACAAAATGGCCGGGGGCATCCCGGCCATGATACATCCTCTGCAAGCAGAGTACTTCTTGCTAGCGTCGTCCCAACAGCCAGACTGCCCCGGCGACTAACACGCCAAAGACGGCCACCCCAGCCAGAGCCGTCAACACAGTCTGGGGCCTCATCCCTGGCATCACCACCGAACCATCACCATATTGCTGGAACATCTGGCCCCACTTGGTTTGCAGGGCTGCCTGCACACGCGGACGGCCCACAAAGGGATACCAGTACACATTGTGGTAGAAGTGGGAGGCAAAGTAGCTCCAGGGCACGAGCGGGGTCCTCAGCAGGAGATGTTCCAAAGGCTTCAGCGGACCGTGATAGATCATCTTCTGCCCTCGGCTGGCAAATGTGTCCTCCTGCACGAACCCCCAGGCAGGCTCGTTGGCGATATCGTAGCCAACGATCTCGATCTCGCTGGGATCGCCAACGCCCAACCCACGCTCGTGCGCGATGCGGATGAAGGGGATCGACATGGGGTCGAACCCTTGCAGCTTGGCGGAAACGGCGTCAATCGCTACCTGATCGGCGGAAGCAAGGATAATGTCTTTCTCGTGAACTCGCATTGCGCGCGGGCCAGGACCATCTCCGGCAAAGGTGCCATCCATGACCGCAAAGATACCTGTGTGGATGTCCTGTTGGATCATCAACAGATCGACCAGCGTTTCGTGGATCACCGAGTGAGTCCAGTGGCGTCTACGGTGTAGCAACCCCCCGAAGGCGTTCTTCATGGCGCCGGTGATGGTGGTAAATACATGCGTCTTGACGGTCGGCAGGTGCACGATGTTCGCGCCGTAGAATACCTTTGGGATGCGCACACCCTCTGGATACACTTTATCCAACACCAGAAACGGCTGCTTCGGCTCGTAAGTAACCCACTCAACATGGTCACCATACAAATAGTAGTTCTCCACGCCATACTTGCTCGTGATGTAGGCGTGCTTGTTGTTCCTCTCACCTGCCAATGCATCCACTACAACCGTGTCGTTGTGCGCGCCTCGCACCGTATATCCAGCCGCTTGAAGCTCCTGGATGACCGCCTCCAATTGCCAAGGGGCTGTCGAGCAGGCAGGGTACCACGTATCCCACGAGATGTTGATCTTGAGCAGGGTTTCCCGGTCACGGGGAAGCGCTTCCTGGTAACCTGCCATTCGCATCAACGTCCGATAATCTTCCAGCACCGTCTCGGGCTTGGTCTTCAGGACGGCCACCTTGCCCTTGCCAGGGAAATCAACGGCCATAAACCTCTCTCCTTAAACAGCAGAATGCCCCACCCGGATATTATCGGGCAGGGCCAAGCATACCTTCTCCGAAGCCGCTCTTCAAGCCCAATCAATCAAAATACCAGCGTTTCAACGGGTTGCTCGATGCGGTTTTACGCCTTGGCCCCCCATCAGTCTCATCAGGGAAGTGCACGATGTGCAGGGTCATGCGTAGAGCGCCCAACTCGATAACGTCGCCATCCGAGAGGGGAAAGTCACGTCCAGGCAGCAATCGCTGACCGTTCACCCAGGTGCCGTTGGTGCTGTTCTGATCGATTAAGTACAACATCTGATCGCCCGGCCTCACCAGCGCATGTCGGCGCGAAACCCCATGCCGCATTGCGCCGTAAGGGGTGAAGTCGAGATCAGGCCGGAAAGCGCTCATCTGATCGGCGCGACCCAACACAGTCACGCGCCAAACATCAAGCCCAACCGTGCTTGGCTGAGGGGTGCTGAGATGAAACAGAACCCGCCAGGCAGGCCCAGATCGCTCCGGCGTTACCTCCGCAGGCGGTTCTAAAGACTCCAATCCTTCCGGCGGAGGCGGAAGACTGCCAGCTTCTAGTTCTGGCTCCTCTTCCAGCGGCTCTCGTGGTTGATTCAGTGGTTTTGTGACCACAGGATTCCCTTTGGATAGGTTGTGGAGTGGTGGGCGCTGAAGACCCGCTTACTGCTGGCTTTGCCCACTAACCATTTTCTTACCTATTTGTACATCGAATCTATCTTTACAGCAAGCCTTTTCCCCAACCACAGCGACGACTGCTATTGTGGTTTGAGTTTGTAGCCTGCATCAACGGGCGGTATTGGCCAACCATTGCCCATATGAAGCCCCTGCTCTCAACCTAACGGTATGCCACAACCGGATTACGCAGCACCCCCACCCCTTCGATCTCAACTTCCAACACATCCCCGGCATGGATCGCCCCCACCCCGGAGGGTGTGCCTGTCAGGATGACATCACCCGCTTCCAGAGTCATGATACCAGAGATGTACGAAACCAGTGCAGGAACGGCGAAGATCATATCACTCGTTCGGCCTCGTTGCCGCTCCTGCCCATTGACGCGGCATGTCACACCCAAGTCAGAGGCGTCAAGTGACGTATTGATCCAGGGCCCCAGTGGGCAGAACGTATCGAAGCCCTTAGCTCGAGTCCATTGACCGTCCTGCTTCTGGTATTCTCGCTCGCTGATATCGTTGGCGCAGCAATAACCAAGGACATACTCAAGTGCCTGACCAGTTGGAATGAAGCGTCCTCTGCGCTTGACGATGACCGCCAGTTCAGCCTCGTGATCGACCCGCCGCATCTCTGGGAGAAGCTCAATAGGTGCATCCATTCCGATCAGGGCGCTTGGCGGCTTGAGGAAAAGGAGCGGCTCTGCTGGGGCCTGATTGCCAAGCTCGCGGACGTGGTCCAAATAGTTGCGGCCCACACACACAATCTTGCTGGGCGTGATAGGTGGCAACAGCGACACCTCGCTGAGGGGCGAAACCCGTCCCCCTATTATGGCATCCGTAAATGGATCGCCCAGCAGGGAGTAAACCACGCCCTGTTCGACAACGCCGAACTGCGGGCCAGCGGGTCCCTGATAGCGACAGATCAACATAACTCTTCTCACCTTCGCCATGCACCGTTGAAATCAATGATACCATCGCGCACCGGATACCACGCACCGCACTGACTGCACACGAGCGCGTCACTCTGCTCAGCTAGAGCAGCTTCATGACAGTGGGAGCACAGCAGCACATCCAGGGGATGGTAGACTCCCTTCATCGACTCTCCTGCCTTCAACCCCCAGACAAGATCATAGTCCACCTGCCATCGTTCGGTGCGGACTTGCTGGACCCCCAGACCTGACAGCAGGCGCTCAAATGCCGTGCGGCTGTAAGTTTTGCCAGGCATAAGCCATGCGTCGAACCCGCGGCGACGGGTCGTGAGCAAAACTCCCCCTGGCTTCAAAACTCGCACCGCCTCAGCCAACTGGCCCGCAGGGCAGGGGGTGAATTCGAGCATCTCAAGGCATGTCACTGCGTCAAAAGCATTGCCTCGAAGCGGCAATGCTGCCGCATCCTTCCAGATGAGCCACAGTCGATCCTTGTATTGTTGAGTCTTCCCACGAGCTACAGCCAGCATCCTAAGGGAATCATCCACCCCCATAATGATGCCTTGGAAGGAGGGTTGCGCCAGGAGCGTTATCGGCAGGCGCGCTGTCCCCGTGCCAATATCAAGCACCAGCGGCGCATCTTCCTCGTGAAGTGTTTCCGCGAGGGGCCGCCCCACAAAGATCGCTTCAATCTCTTCATCGAAGCCTTTGATCGAATCATAACGATAGGCGGCCAAGTCATACAGCCATGTGACCACTCCCTGACCGAGGTATGTGCCCTCCGCAATGATCAATTGCCAATACGCCAGCAGCGCAAGAAACACAGTTACCACGATGGCTGATACAATGATCATCGCAAGCACGAGCCTACAGAATACCCTGGCTGCGTAGCCAGAGTTCACTGCGGCGCATACCTTCGGTGAAAGTCACCTGAGGCGACCAGCCAAGCACCTGTTTGGCGCGTTGGTTAGCCACCAGGCCCCGCCCGCGCATCTGGTTCGCCACATAAGTCAGCTTGATGCTAGGGACGAACGGATCGAACAGCGCAGCAAACCCTGCCAGGAGCCACCCTGGAATAACAATAGCGCGCCGAGTGGGAACCATCGCCATATAGGCACCCAGGAATTCGCCAAGCGTCACAGGGCCATCATCGACCGCATTAAAAGTGCCACCCACCGCACCCGGATGTGTCGTGCACAGGATCAGCAGATCAACCAGATTATCAATATAGATGGGGTAGGCCATCCCACACCCACCATCCACCAGCGGACACCACCCCCTTCTGGCCCAGGTCGCCATCCGCGTAGTCCAACCAAGCGACTCTGGGCCGTACACCATCCCAGGGCGCACGATAACGCAGGCCAATCCGGTTTCCTCAGCAACACTGCGAAGGGCAGCCTCCGCCTGTATTTTACTGTCGCCATAAGGATCGCCGTACGGATGCACAGGTGTCGACTCATCCACGTCCCGATCACCATGCGGACCGTATACAGCGATACTGCTGGTGAACACCAGACGTTCAACGTGGGCGCGAGCGCAGATTTCCGCCAGACGGCGCGTTGCTTCTACATTGACCCGGCGTGCCAGATGAACTGGCGCACCACGCAACCATGCGCCCAGGTGCATCACAATTTGTACGTTGGCAGAGACCAGCTCCTCCATGCGGGCCGCATCTGTCAGGTCGCCAAGAAGTACCTCAATGCCCAGCGCTGCCAACCGCTGTCCTTTGGCTGGATTCCGCGCCAGGGCCAGCACATGCGCTCCCTCCTGATGCAGCCTCCGAGCCAAGACTGAACCGATAAAACCCGTTGCACCTGTCACCAGGACACGCTTTCCTGCAAGAGCCTCCTGGATTGATCCAGCTACACGGGCATCGACCATACTCGAAGTCAGTTGAACTATCCTATGGACGCGGGCAAGTGTAATCAGCACCAGGAGGCAAAGCAAGCGCCAGGCACCGCCGGGCCGGATCGTGGCAACCCCCAGCGGTGATTGCTAGAATTCTGGCTGACCAACCTGAAAGGCTGGGACAGCTTATGCGACTCTTTGCTCATCAATTTGTCACTCTCGCCGCCGCAGCCCTGAATGTTGCGCTTCTCGTCGCTTGCTCAGGGCAACCAAGCCAACAGCCCACCCAGACGCCAATTTATCTGGTGATACCGGGAGAAACACCACCGATCACTCCCGGCGACCCGGCAGGAACTGCGTTGCCCGCCGGCTTCCCCACCCCATTCATCTGCAATGCGGAAATCGTCGAACAGCCTTACGAACACGGGCGTATGTTCTGGGTCGGCAAAACGCTGGACGAACGCTGCAAGGAAGAACACGATTTCACACCTGGATCGGGGGAGATCTGGGTGCTGATCTTCGACCAGGGCGCAGACGATGGTGAGTGGTTTGCTTTCGTGGATGACTGGGATTCAGAGAGCGAGATCCCCTTTGACATCACCATGACAGAGCCTCCCGGCCTGTACCAGCCTGTGCGCGGCTTTGGCAAGGTGTGGCGGGAACGCCTTACAGACGAGCAGCGGATCGCACTGGGTTGGGCGCTTGCCCTGGAGATCAAATTCGTGACGACATATCGGTACGATGGTGGAGGCTTTATCAACGGGCAAGGAACTTTCATTCCTCGACCGGGCCTGCATACACTGACCAGCTTCGGAGGAGAACGCTTCTTTCTGGACGAACAAACCCGGCGGTTCCAGTACATTCCAGCCGGGTAATGCTCCGCCCAGACCGTTATACGTGAGCCATGCCGTGCTCGGAGAACTCCTCCACTTGGTAAACTTCCACCTCCATCGGAGTCACCAACCAGGATCGCGCCGGAAGCCCCATTTTCTCGCACAGCATATCCAGAAATACCACGGGGTCAGGTATGCGCTCCCAGACCTGCGGCAGGAAGGTGGCCCGATGGGAGCCTCGGATCAGTGTCACGCCGTCGATTCCGGGTCGTACCAATCGAGGCAGTGCTTCCGGGGAAGGCACATCGAGGCGCTGTGGAGGCGTCAAAACCGATATCTCGATATCTAATTGGGGCACTTCGTCCGGGGTCACAGGTAAAAAGCGTGGATCGTTGAGCGCGGTCTGCGCGGCGGTATGGATCACCTCCTGAGCCAGCGGGCTTCTCGCCACCAGGACGCCTGTGCACCCCCTCAGGTCACCATGCTTATGCAGGGTAACGAAACATGCCTTCGGCTCACGAAGGGATGGGGGCAGCGAGTCAAGATCCACCTCAGGCAACCGGGCGCCACGCGCGGCAGCCTCAATAGATTGGCGCGCTAACTTGAGTAAGCACCGCCGCTCCTCCGCAGCCAAATTCCCAGTGCGATCCTTCGCGGACATGATTCCCCAACCGTCACTTATCCCCAGCTTCTAATTGACATCATAAAGCCATAGCTGCCACCACGTCAAGCGCACAGCATCCGACGAATAGCGGGCGCAAACCCGGTGAGGTCGGTCAGCGCATGAGCAAACTCGTGGCTGGCATCTCCAATAACCAAGGTCGGAACAGGATTGCGCGTATGGCCCCGTTCTCCTAATGCCTCCAGGTTGCCGTGATCGCTGGTCAGGACGATCAGCCCTTCCGAGTCATCCCATGCCTCCAGAAGCCCTGCCATAACTCGATCAATCGCCTGTAGCAATCTGATGGCCTGGGCCATCGTTCCCCGGTGGCCCAGGTAGTCTGTGAGCCAGGTATCGAAAAAAGTGAAGTCCTGCTCACGAGCAAGCCTGCCCAGGAGCCGGCCCGCTTCCTCCGGGGTGATGATGGGTGTATCGGGGTGGAGAGGCCGTGCACGCCGGACTTTGCTTGCGGCATCGTGGCGAGCGGCGTGCAGGCGCCACATCTCCCCTGTGAAATCGGCTGAAAGCGCACGTCCATCCAACAGGGCCTGCCCATCCCGGAACCCCACGCCACCAACCTGAAGCGCGAGCTGGTTCGATGAAGGAAGCCGCCTGCCAAGACCCAGGCTAGCAATATACTGGGATGGATAGGCATTCAGCAACGCCGCGCTGCGCCCGCACTCAGCAAGAACACGAACGACGCTCTGCCGCGTGACGATCTCGGCGATCTCGGGATTGGGCTTGGGGCCATAGTGCCTGCCAATGGCCATCGGCACGTTGATCCCCGTCATAATGGTCGCCTGCCCGGTAGCGCTCTGCGGTTTTCCTGCAACACCGAGGCAAGCATCGGTAGGGATGAAGACCGCGCGTCTGCTCTCGATCACGGGCAGGTCGCGCAGCCAGCGTCTCCCCTGGGTAAAGCGAGTCAGCGTCGGGAGGTCCGCCGCGGCGAAGGGGTTGGTGCTCGGATCGTCATCACCGAGGCCAACCCCGTCTAGAAAAAGAAAGAGGATTCGCATCTACCCCTGAGCGACTCGCGCAAAACGATACCAGGCTGACTCGGCCCCTGCTTGCTGATCTAGCCCACAATGAGACCACACCAATTGGAAGCCAGGATAGAACAGCGCCTCGACCTCGGCTGGCTCCAGCCCAATAGGGCGGCGGGCGGCGCGGCGAAACATGTACAGCATCAAGATGCCACCCGGTCGAACTATCCCAGCCAAGCTGCGCGCATAACCCGGCAGCTTGGCTGGGGGTAAGCTATGAGCACAGCCAATATCAATCGCTAGGTCAAACGTGCCCCCCAACTCTATCTCCCTAAGCTGGGTGAGGTCCGCTACCAGAAACCGCGTCCGGTCTTCCACCCCGGCGCGGTGCGCCTTGCGGCGAGCCAAGTGGATCGGTTGGGAGATGTAGTCGATCCCCACCACGTGCCAGCCGTGCAGCGCAAGGTAGATGGCATTCGTCCCAGTTCCGCAGCCTAGGTCAACGGCATGCCCCGGCGGCAGCTTTTCCTGCTCCACAAGAGAGGTGATCTCGGGAGGGGTGATTCCGGTATCCCAGGGAACCTGTGCAGTCAGATACCGCCACCAGAACGAGAGCTTGCGGATCATGCTCGTTCCAGTTCGTAGAGGATCTTTGCCTTGTCCAGTATGAACACACTCTCGCGGACTCGGTTTCCGTGTCGGTCAAAGTAGAAGAACGTCGGTGTGAAGGCTACCCCAAACTCATCCTTGAGCGTTTTGCCTGGTTCCGTTTCGATGTTAAGACGTATGATCCGCATCCGCGAACCCGCTTCCATTTCAAGCTGTTCCATCACTGGTTTCATCATCATGCAGGCTGCGCAGTACTCAGAGTAGAACTGGATCAGTGTTGGCTTTGTGCCATCGCGCAGCAGCTCCCTGATCGCCTGTGGGCTGTTTGGCCCTGCCTGGCGGGTTTGCAGAGCGCGCCACACGATGAAAGCCAGCCCTCCAGCGATGACAATCACACCCAGATCAGGAGCCTTGATACCATCCTGCACCAGCAGAAAGGCTATCACTACCAACAGCAATGCCATAAGCACAGGGTAGGACCGATGGTTAAAGATGACAGCCAATCGTTTCATTTCTTGCTAACCCCTGATGACCGCAGATACCCGCTCATCGCCGGATCGGAACATAGTGGAGGCATGGTGGTCATGCCAGGACTTGGCACACTCTTCATGTCAGACCTCCGCATCAGCTCCCTGCAGCCTGCCAGCAAGCTGTCTCAACAGGGCTGCCGGGATCGTGCGCATCTCCTGAATCCCCAGCAACAAAGCAAGCCCCAGGTAAACTGTTGCCCCACCCCCTCCGCCAAGCACCAGCATCAGGAGCGGAGAGGGATCGAGCCAGGCGCGGAGGACGAGAATCGTACCCGCCATTCCCGTAGCCGCGATCAATGCCTTGGCAGCATCCATCACAATGCGGCGCGCATCCACTCCGCCCCAGCGGAAGCGTAGGATGATCAGGCCAGTGAGTGCCTCCACCCCGACGGCGATGCCGTTAGCCAGTGGCGGGCCGCCGTGCTCCAGGCCCCCTTGGCCGAAGGGGCGGGCAAGCCAGAGGGCGAGGCCAATGTTGAGCGCCGTCGTAAAGAACGAAACGAGGAGCGGGGTGAGGGTGTCTTTCTGAGCCGCAAATGCCCGCACCACGACTTCCAGCACGGAGAGGCTGATCAGGGTCAACACATAGAATTGAAGAGCGAAATACACCAGCTCCACGCTCTCGGCAGTGAACTCGCCACGTTGGAACAGAACCTGAATCACGGAGCGGCCCAGGACGAACAACCCGACCGCTGCCGGAATAGCCAGGGTCAACACGGCACGCAGTGCGCCACTCAACGCACGGCGCTGCGATTCCACATCCTTGTGTGCCGCAACGGCTGCCATGGTTGGGAACACCGCTGTGCCAATGGCAACCCCGATCAGCGTCCAGGGCATGTTCATCAATGTGTAACTGTAGCGCAGGGCTGAGACTCGGCCCTCCCCCATCCCAGAGGCGAGGTTGTTATTCAGCCACTCGATGCTGGCCCGCGCCATCAGAAGGTCGATCACGCGGGGGGCCATGAGAACAGCTACTCTATGCAGATCGGGGTTGGCGAACGAGATCACCGGAATCCATCGAATGCGATGCATCAGCAACCCTGGCAACTGCACAAGGAAGTGCAGGCAGGCCCCAAGAACAGCGCCCCACGCCAACCCAAATATGCCTATCGAAGGGGAAAGAACCAGTGCACCAAAGATAATCCCCCCACTGTACACACTGGGGGCAATGGCCGGAAAAAGGAAGTGTTGATGGGCATGTAGCGCCCCTGTCAGGATACTGCTCACCGAGAAGATGACCGTCGAGAGCAGCAGCACCCGCATCAATTGGACAGTGAGGTTCTGCACATCCGCCGGAAAGTAAGGGGCAACTCCCCAGGAAACACGAATCAGGATCGGGGCCAGAACAGCTAGGAAGGTGGATGCCACTGTAGCTAGGATCAGGATGGCGTTGAACACCTGACTCAGCAATCGGTCAGCATCCCAGCGATCCCCCTTCAGGCAAACCTCACTGTAGATGGGAATGAAGGCGAAGGCCAACGCCCCCCCGGAGAGCATGGTATACAACAACTCCGGGATAGCGTTGGCTGCAGAGAACGCATCGTAGGCTGCGCTGGTGCCAAAGCGGCTGGAGACAATCGCCTGCCGCACCAGGCCCACCGCCAGCGCTGATACAAAACCACCCATCACGATGAGTGTTGAGCGCGCTACACGCCCCGTGGCTGTTCTGTTGGGCTGGGTTCCGTCCGTACTAACCACTTAGCCTCGCATTCCCGAAAAAACAAACGAGCGGCTAAGCGGGCCGCCCCGTCCACAATGGAGTGGGCAGATAAGGCAGCTTCCCCCTAGCCACCCTAGCCACCCAGCCGATCAAGCTCTCGCTGAGCAGGCTCGAAGTTCGGATTGTACTCCAGGGCACGGCGGAACTGGTTGCGTGCTGCGTCCATTTGCCCACGTTGCTCGTATACCAGTCCTCGATAGTAAAACGCCTCTTCGGACTCAGGGTAATTCTGCACGTCCAGGATGAAGTTCGCCAGATCAAGCACGTCCTGATAGCGCCCTATTTGATAGTATGCCTCGTACGGCCCGAACTGGTACCAGAGCATACGGAACGGCAGCCCGATACGGCGCGCCTGATCGTAGGCTTCCGCTGCGCGCATAAAGTCCCCCAGGCTCACCAGATTCGTGCCGAGGCTAAACCAGCCAAAGGCATCGTTGGGATCCTGCGCCAGTTCCCCCGTCAGCCGTTGAGCTGCGCGGCTGTACATCACTGAATCGTTCATATCGTCCCCGATAATCGCCTGAACCTCAACTGTGTTAGCAGGCGGGTACACGATCAGATAGGTCCAGTTGAAGTGCCTCCACAATCGGTTAAGGGTATCGTAATCCCAGTAGTCAACGGGGTTATTGGGATCGGGATGAGCACGTTTCAGCCCCCAGTAGGAATCCAGCGCGGCAAACTGGCGGTCGGGGTCGGAATAGCCGACGATAAGCATGTAGTGACCCATCCACCCCTCTTCTGGCAACTCGTCGAAGCCGCGCTCAATCATCACTGGATAGCCCGCTGCGATGAACCGGCGCAACAGATCGATGTCCCCATTCGCCCGGACAACTGTTTCAAAGCCTAGACTCTCCGCATAGCCCGCTAGCTCGTGCGGGCTGGTATTCGAGTCGTCCGGGTGGGGCTTGATAGCCCTCGACACCTCCAACTGTGTGCGGTTGTCAATCGGCACACCCCAGTAGCTGAGGTAGATGGTGAGGGTGGCCTCCCCGCACATGTTGAAACCCTGGCCTACCAGGGTCATGCCCTGCAGAAGCGCACTGGAGGGCAGGTCGGATACCGAGGGTGTCACCATAGAGCCACCCTCCGGGGCAAATGCCGAGGTAGGAGTCGCGGTTGGCAGATTCACGCCAGGCACGGCCTGAGTGGATGGCCCCGCAGATTGGATCGTTGGCAACGGAGTAGCCGAGCCAACAGGCGATACCGTAGAGGCTAGGCTTTCAAGCAGCAAGCTCTCCTGAGCCGTTCCGGGCATCGCTGTCGGCACGATCTCAACTGATCTGGAGAAGATGAACTCGGCAACCGGCTCCGGGGCATACGCTACAATATAGCGATCCGGAATGACACTCCGAACCGCGCGCGGCAGCCACAGCGGAAAAGTCAATGCCGCCAGCAGGATCGCCATGCAGATGAACAGCACCACCCAGGCCGCAACTTGGCTCCGGCTCATCCGGCGGGAAGGGAAAAGGCGAGATACCGATTTGCTGCTGCGTTGCAGAGCCAAGTCAATCCTCGCCTAGCCGTCCAAACGATCCAACGCATCCCTGGCGGGCTGAAAGCGAGGATTGGCGCGTTGAGCAAGCGCGAGCTGCACACGCGCCCGGTCAATATCACCCCTAGCGGCCAGCGCCAGGCCCTTGTAGTAGAAAGCCTCCTCGGTGGCCTTCTTTTCAAGGACATCATCCGCCATGGCGATCACATCGTCATACCGACCAACTTGCATGTAGGCTTCAAAGGCCGAGAACTGATACCATAGAAACCGACCGGGAAGCCCCAGCCTGCGCGCCTCATCGAAGGCAGAAGCCGCCTCCTCGTAGCGCCCTAGTGCCACAAGGGTGCTTCCCAGATTGAACCATCCATAGGGGTCCCTGCGATTCAGGCTCAGCTCCGCACTGGCCACGTTGAGTGCGCCTGCATACATGGTCGCATCGTCCATGTCCTCGCCAATGATCGACGCAATAGCAACGGCCTGATCGTCGCGATAGGCTACCAGATAGCGCCGGTTAAACTGCCGCCAGTAGGTGTCGATCTCGTGGTAGGGGTAGAACCAGTTGGGGCGGCGGTAGGTATCCATGGCGATGAAGCCATCTTCCGAGAAGCCGGAGAGGGTCAGGTAGTGCGAAGTCCAGCCTACTGTGGTCGGCTCCGGGTCATAGCCCGTTTCAATGATGACCGGATACCCAGCCAGCAAAAGGCGTTTGAGGGTGTCAAAGTCGCCGTTGACCCGCACTAGCACGTGGTAGCCGAGGGTCTCAGCATAAGCTGCCATCTCATCAGGCCGTACGTTCGGGTCCTCGGGATTGGGTTTTAGAAAGTCAGCGGCCTCGCGCTCAGTGAGATTCACGCCCCAATAGCTCATCAGAACCCGGAAAGATGCCGGGCCACAGTTGTTGTAACCCTGCTGTTCCCACTCAAACCCAGTCAATAGAAAAGAAATCGCACCCAGGTCGGCACGGTTGTTCCGATCCTCCGCCCGGGGGTCAACCTGAACTGAAAAAACCGGCGTTAGCGTAGGAGTGGGAGCAATTGCCACAGCGGTGGGTTGGGTGTAACCGCCGGGCACGCCGCCCGCAGGAGGAGCCAGTGGGGAAGGGGTAGGAGTAGGAAGAAGATTGGCAAGCAGCGCGTCAGCATCTCCGCTGGATGGCCCGCTGGGTGTTGGCACCTGCTCGCCGGGATTGATCTGGAAGATCATGCGCTGGAGGGGAGCTGGCGCATACGCCATCACATATCGATCCGGCACGAACCACGACACCGCAGGAAGCCAGAAGGGGGCCGCCACGATCAGGATCAGAAGCCCCAGTGCCGCACCGATCCCTATCCAGAGCTTCTTCAGGCTGCGCCGCTGGGTGAGATGTCGACCCGAAAGCTGAGGAAGGTCATGACGAGACCGGAGCAATCCTGGAGCACTGCGCCGGGCCGATCCATAGTTCCTGAGTTGGGGGAGCGCCCCACGCCGCTTAAGCTGAGCCATGCACCATGTTGTTCAACATACCACGCAACCGCGTCACCCTTGCGCTTGAACAAAAGTGGCATGATCTATAACCAACTTTAGCACCTTGCGCCACTGCACAGGGATGAAGATGAAGGGAAGTATAGCGTGGCGTTGGCACTACCCACAATGCGCGATTCGGCCCCCTACCCTGCTACTTCCCGGCATCCATCGGGTCAGAGCGCCTGGTTAAGTGTATGGCCGAAAATTCTTTCGGCCAAACCAACCACCGGGCGTTTCACGGAAAGTCTTTCCAGAAAGACTTTCCGTGAAACGCTTAAGCCTTAAACCAATGCAAACTCCGCAACAAAATGCCGCAGCAATTCTGGTTCTCGGACGATCCGAACCCCGCGGATTGACTCCCTCCGCTGCGCGATCTCTCCCGCCGTCTCGATTACAAAGTCGAGGTGGCTTCGTGTGTACACCCGCCGGGGAATGGCAAGTCGCACCAGTTCCATCGGCGGGCGGATGATGGCGCCGGTCTGCGGGTCTGGGTGGGCAAAGGCCACGCTGCCCAACTCCACAGCGCGAACGCCGCCCGCCAGATAGAATTCGATCGAGAGCGCCTGCCCTGGGAACTGCTCAACCGGAATGTGGGGCAGAAACCGCCCCGCATCGATGTAGATCGCGTGCCCACCGGGCGGCTCGATGATCGGCACACCCTGTTCCAGCAGCCCTGTTCCCAGATACTCCGTGTGCGCCAGCCGATAGGCTAGATACTCCTCATCCAGTGCTTCCCAGAGACCAACCGCCAGCGCATCCAGGTCGCGTCCTGCCAGCCCCCCGTAGGTTGGGAATCCTTCTCGCAGGATCAAAGCCTGCTTGATCCGCTCAAATAGAGCCTCGTCGTTCGTGCACAGGAAGCCGCCGATGTTGACCAGGCCGTCCTTCTTAGCGCTCATCGTACAGCCATCGGCCAGGCTAAACATCTCGCGCGCAATCTCATGAGGACTCTTATCGGCATACCCTGGTTCGCGCTGTTTGATGAAATAGGCATTCTCAGCATAGCGGCAGGCATCAATAAAGAAGGGAATGCCATAGCGGTGGTAAGTCTCGGCCACCGCCCGGATGTTTGCCATGGAGACAGGTTGCCCGCCCATTGCGTTGTTTGTCACCGTGATCATGCCGAACGGAATCCGATCCGCGCCTGTTTGCTCGATGAGCGCTTCAAGCCTGCGGATGTCCATGTTGCCCTTAAACGGGTGGTGGCTGGTTGGGTCAAGCGCCTCAGCGATGACTAGATCAACCGGGTTGCCACCCGCCGCTCGCACATTGGCGCCCGTCGTGTCGAAGTGGTTGTTATTGGGGACTACATGGCCAGGCTGGACCAGCAGCGAGCACAGGATATGTTCCGCCGCGCGGCCTTGGTGAGTCGGCACGAAGTAGCGAAAACCGAAGATCGAATCGACAGCTTCCTTCAGCCGATAGTAGCTGCGCGCTCCAGCGTAGGCCTCGTCACCACGCATCAATGCTGCCCACTGGGCATCGCTCATGGCCGATGTGCCGCTGTCCGTCAAGAGGTCAATATACACATCTTCTGACCGCAGGCGAAAGACGTTGTATCCCGCCTCACGGAGAAGCCGCTCACGTTCGGCGCGGGTGGTGCGGCGCACGCTCTCGATCACCTTGATACGGAATGGTTCGGCTGGCATAGCTGGCATAATCGGTCCGCTCCTCTCAATCATGACAGATTTGTTCAGGGCGAGCGCTCCCCATTTTAGTACAGGCTGCTGCGCCAATCAGGTGTGGTTTGTCATCGATTCAACCGTTGACAAGCACTATAAAGCGCCTTAAAATCCCTCTGCCATCTTTCCAACGACGTGTTCCTTGTCTTAGGATGCGACGCCCCACCCGGATTCTACTGTCCCTGGAGGCCACCCCCTTATGAAAGTCTACGCCACTGACTCGTTGCGCACCATTGCGCTCATCTCGCATCAGGGCGCAGGGAAAACTTCTCTGGCCGAGGCGATGCTGTTCAACACCGGCGCAACGAATCGCATCGGGACGATTGAGCAGGGCAACACCGTTTCTGACTATGATGAGGAGGAAATCCGGCGCGGTCTTTCGCTCAGCACGTCGCTGATTCCACTGGAAATCGGCGGCATCAAGCTCAACATCCTGGATACGCCTGGCTACACCGACTTTCAGGGTGAGGTGAAGAACGCAGTTGCTGTGGCTGATCTGGCGCTCTTGCTGATCGACGCCAGTTCCGGCGTTGAGGTTGGCAGTGAGTTGTACTGGGAATACGCGAGCGAGTTCAACGTGCCCCGTCTGGTTGTGATCAGTAAGGCCGACCGGGAGATGGCTCGCCAGCCACAGGCCCTGTTGGATGAGTTATCCAGCATTTTCAAGGCGCGCTTCGTGCCGTTGCAATTGCCTGTTGGAACAGGCGCGACTTTCAGCGGCGTGATCGATCTCTTTGACATGAAGGCCCGAATGGGAAGCAAGGGGGAGGTTCAGGACATCCCCACCGAGCAGAAGGGCGCGGCAGATGCGGCTCACGTCGCCCTCGTAGAGGCTGCAGCCGAGTCAGATGATGAGTTGCTGGAGAAGTACTTCGATCAGGGAGAGTTAAGCCTAGACGAGATCTGGCGCGGGGTCAGGGCCGGATTGGCAAAAGGCAGCTTCATCCCAGTCGTCTTTACATCTGGGACGGCCAATATCGGTGTCAGCGCTCTCAACGAACTGCTGCCGAAGATCGCCCCTCCGGCTACCAACCGGGAATTCATTGGCACAAGAGCCGGAAGTGAAGAAACATTCCATGCCGATGACACCGGCCCGTTGGCGTTGTACGTCTTCAAGACCACCGCTGACCCTTTCGTAGGGCGCTTGACTTTCTTCCGTGTGGTCTCCGGCCAGCTCAAGGGCGACAGCCGATACTACAATCATAGCCGGGGCGAAGAAGAGCGGTTTGGCCCGCTGTATGTGCTGCGCGGCAAAGAACAGCTCACAGTGGACACCCTTCACTCCGGCGACATCGGCGTGGTAGCCAAGCTGAGCCACACCGTCACCGGGGATACCCTGGGCGACAGGTCAACTCCTATTCAACTGCGTGTGCCGGAATTTCCCAAACCGGTGTATGCGGTAGCTGTCACGCCCGCCACGCAGGCTGATTCGGCGAAGATGGGGCCAACCCTCACCCGCCTAACCGAGGAAGACCCAACTCTTCAATGGCGACAAGACACAGCGACGCACGAAGCCGTCCTGGAAGGAATGGGTGACGTTCACATTGATGTTGCCATCCGACGTGCAGCGCAGTTGGGCGTCCATTTGGAAACCAGTGTGCCCAAAGTACCCTATCAGGAAACAATTACCCGCTCCAACTCCGCCCAGTACCGTCACAAGAAGCAGACCGGCGGCGCAGGCCAGTTCGGCGAGGTGCACCTCCGCGTCGAGCCTGGCGAGCGTGGCTCTGGATTCGAGTACGTGAACGAAGTATTCGGCGGCGCTATCTCCCAGCAGTTCATCCCCTCCATCGAAAAGGGCATCCGTCAAGTGCTGGAAACGGGGGTTATTGCCGGTTATCCAGTCGTCGATGTGAAGGTGGCTGTCTACGACGGCAAGATGCATCCAGTGGACTCCAAAGATATCGCCTTCCAGATCGCTGGGCGCGAGGCTTTCAAATTGGCGTTCGAAGGCGCTGGGCCTGTTCTGATGGAGCCAATCATGACGCTTCGAGTCACGGTTCCAGAGGGGAATATGGGGGATGTCATTGGTGACCTGACGGGGCGGCGCGGGCAGGTGATCGGCACTGACACTATAGGTGGCAAAGCCATCGTCAGCGCGATTGTGCCACTGGCTGAGATTCTGCGCTACAGCAACGATCTCCGCTCATTCACCCAGGGGCGCGGGGTCTACACGATGGAATTCTCTCACTACGCAGCAGTACCGCCGCACATCGCCGAGCAGATCATCGCTCAGGCCAAGAAGGCCCAGACAGAGGAGTCGTAACCGGCAGCGCGCTTAGGTAGCAAAAAGGGGTCAGCTTTGCGCTGGCCCCTTTCGATTCGAGCCACAACAACCCTACCCGCCCAGCAAACGCTGCCTTAGCCTCAGCATCCAGCGTAGGCGCTTCTGGCGGCCCGTTGGATGCTTCAGCAGCATCAGGCCCGCCTCATAAGCGGCAAGACCGGCACTGCGTTGCCCCTTCTCAAACTGAAGCAGACCCTTTGCCATCAACACCTCTCCCCGGCGGTCATCGTCATGCAGCTCCTCAAAGATGGCCGCGGCTTGAGAGTAGGCCTCGATAGCCGAGTCAACTGCCCCTTGCTTACCATACAGGGGGGCCAGGTTGCCGAGGGTCTGAGCCTCCCGACTCCGGTCGCCTTGTTCGGCGAAGATGCGTCGCGCGTTCTGGAGCTTCTCCGAAGCTTCGGGCAGCTTACCCTCCATGCGGTAGATGACACCCATGTTGTTGAGCATTTCAGCCGCTTCGAGGACTTTGCCAGCTTCAGTGAATCCTTGGTAGGCCAGATTAAAGTGCTCCAGCGCCTCCGCATAGGAACCTTCCTGGAAGAGGCGCAACCCTTCTTCTTTCAGCTTCTCCGGTTCAGATGTCATGAGTCCTCATCGATCAGAATGTGATTTCCAGGATGCTCTCAGCGATAGTGCGAAGTTGGTTGACATCCATGTTGCTGAGCCGCACAGCCAGCTCAAGATAGCTTCGGTTGATGGGTTGCACGATGAAGGCACGCAGCTCTGGCGGCAACGTGGAGAAAGCTTCAAACTGGCTCTGGGCCTGGAGCCAGTTCCCAACAGTTCCGTGATCATCAACCAGATCATCCAAACTAAGCTGCACGGCACGAGCCACTCGCTCCAATGCCGTGATCGGCAGCGATAGCATCCCGCGCTCCACCACCTCAATTTGCCCAGCGCTCAGGCCGCTTTTATCACCAACGTCTGCCTGGGTCAGGCCGAGCTTCTCCCGCGCCTGGCGCAATCTTACTCCGATCACCTTTTCGCGCAGCATGATCAGCTCAGGGGCGCGTTCCAACAGGCTGCGTTCGCGCCGCACAGCCCCCAGGGTTTCCGCGCCCCAGAAGTGCTTAATAGGAACATTGAAGGCATATGCCAGCAATTCCAGTCGGGGCAGGGTGGGCGAGTGTTCACCTGCCTCGTATTGTCTGTACTCATCCTCACTGACACCCACAAGCTGAGCACAATCAGCGGTGGACAACCCTGCTACCTCCCGGGCGTCCCGCAGTAGCACACCGAGGATACGCTTGCGAACAACCAGCAATTCCTGCGCACTTGGTCCCATGCTGAGCCTGCTTTCCGGTAGCGTTGTTCTCTCGACCCGTCACCCGCATTATAGAGACCAAGCGAGGGAGTGTCAACCTGGCTTTGCGGGCCTCCCCCAGGGCGCGCCATTGGAGCAGTCGTGGCTTCGTGCTACAATTGCGCCCCAATTCTGGCAAGAAGGAGGAGGCGTGATCCGCATCTCGCGTGACCTGGCTCAGCGGATGGAGCAGGCCATTCGCAGCGCCCAGAGCGCCGGCGACCTGCCCCCATGCGATGTTCCAATATTGAAGATGACCCGCCCGTCGAATCCGGAGCACGGTGACTATGCCTCGAACGCGGCGCTCCAGCTTCAAGGGTCTGCGGGCATGAAAGGCATGAGTCGTCAGATCGCTGAACAACTCATCCGCCACTTCCCGCCGACGGAATACATATCCTCGATACAGATCGCGGGACCGGGCTTCATCAATTTCCGGTTGTCCGAAGCGTGGCTTCAACAGCAAGTGGAACGCATCCTGGCAGAGGGGAGCGCCTGCGCCCAAATGGACGACTTTGCTGGGTTGCGCGCTCAGGTGGAATGCGTCAGCGCTAACCCGACGGGTCCCCTTCATGTGGGGCGCATCCGCGGTGGCGTGATTGGCGACACAATGGCGCGTCTCCTGCGAGCAATGGGTTACGATGTGACCCTGGAATACTACTTCAACAATGCAGGTCGCCAGATGCGCCTGCTGGGCGAGAGCTTGCGCGCGCGCTATCTCGAAAAGCTAGGGCGACCCTCCGAATTGCCCGAAGACGGATACAGGGGAAGCTATCTGTACAACATCGCTGACCGGCTTATCGCAGAACGCGGCGATACCTTGGTAGGCGCCAGTTGGGAGCCTTTTAAGGAATACGCTGAAGCTTACATCTTTGACATGATCCGCGCCACGCTGAAGCGGATCAACATGGAGTTTACCAGCTACTTCAACGAGAACTCACTCTACGAGGATGGCTCGGTCTGGGTAGCACTCGAACGGCTCCGCGCGCACGATCTCGTTTACGAGGCTATGCAGCCCGAGCGGGAGGAAGGCTTTCAAGGCTCCGACCTAGCGGAGATCGCACAGGCAACGGCAACTGGCCCGGCGGTGTGGCTCCGGGTCCGGCGGCTGCGCGGCGCGGCCCAGGATTGCGCGCTGGTGCGCTCCAATGGCGAACCAACTTACCGTCTGCCTGATATCGCTTACCACATCAATAAGATGGAGCGCGGCTTCCACCTTGTCATCGACGTTCTGGGGGCGGATCACATCGAGGAAGCCCAGGATGTTAAGGCAGCGATCGGCGCGTTGGGATACGATCCCCAGCGCATCCAGCACATTATTCACCAGTTTGTCATGGTGACCCAGGGTGGCGAGGTCAGAAAAGGCAGCACCCGTCAGGGTGACATTGTGGCGGTGGACGAACTTTTAGACGACCTTGCACGAGAGGTGGGTGAGCGTGCGGCCTGCGACGCGGTACGATACTTCTTCCTGGTACGTAGCCCCAACAGCGATATTATCTTCGACTATGAGCTGGCGCGGAAGCAATCCAACGAGAACCCGGTGTACTATATCCAGAATGCACACGTCCGCTGTGCCGGGATCGCCCGCCAGGCGATGGAGCGGGGCATCGCGTACGACGATGGGGATGTTTCCCTGTTGACCGATCCACGCGAGTTGGCCTTGATTCGCAAACTAATCGAATTGCCGGAGGTCATCGAGAGAGCGGTAGTGGAGCTGGAGCCTCACAAGCTGGCCTATTGGGCACATGAGGAGTTGGCTTCGCTCTTTCACCCCACCTACGATGAGGTGCGCGCCCTGCATGGTGACGTGCCAGACGACCTGGCCAAAGCACGGCTCAAGCTCTACGCTGCGTGCCGGATTGTGTTTGCCAGGGTTCTTGATCTGATGGGCATGAGCGCGCCAGATCGGATGTGACTAGCCGGTCATTGGCGTTCGCTGAGACCCCACCTCCCAGGTGGGGGTTTTGATTTGATTGCCACGCCCCACTTCAGCAGGCGAGGAACGCAATGGGCATCAAGGCTGACAACTGGATCCGAAGAATGGCACTCAGCCATGGTATGATCGAGCCATTTGTTGACGCACAGGTACGCGAAGGTGTGATCTCGTATGGCGTTTCATCCTATGGGTACGACATTCGCGTCGCCAGCGACTTCAAGATTTTCACCAACCTGTTCTCCTCCATCGTCGATCCAAAACATTTCACGCCAGAGGCGTACGTTGATTTTCATGGTGAGGAGTGCATCATCCCTCCCAATTCGTTTGTGCTGGCCGAATCTGTCGAGCGCATACGGATGCCCCGCAACGTCACAGGGCTGGTGTTGTGCAAGTCAACGTACATCCGCGCGGGGGTGCTCATCCCCACGACCGTATTAGAAGCAGGCTGGGAGGGGACGATCACCCTCGAGATTGGCAACATGACCCCTCTCCCAGCAAAGATATACGCCAACGAGGGAATCGCGCAGGTCCTCTTCTTCGAGGGTGATGAAATGTGCGACATCAGTTACGCGGATCGCAAGGGCAAATATCAGGATCAGCGGGGTGTTGTGTTGCCGCGCGTCTGACGGCCAAGAGTCGAGCTATCCCGCGCGGCCCTGATGGACGCGGGTCGTGGTTGGCGGGGTTAAGCGCCGCTCGTTATAATACAACCATCCGGGCGGTTAGCTCAGTTGGATAGAGCGCTTCCCTTACAAGGAAGAAGTCACAAGTTCGAGTCTTGTACCGCCCACCTATCATCCCCTGATGGCGCCAGGCGCATCAGAGGGGCGTCCGCTGTCCCACCAGATCGGGGATGGGGCTGCCCTTCCAGCGTTCTCCCTCATAGCCCGTCAGTGCCGACAGTACGTAACTGAACAGCGCCCCAAGATTGGGTGGGAGCTTCCGCGCTTCAGAATAGAGCCGGGCATACTCGCGCCCCTTCAAATCCTTGCCAACCTGGGGGTGCGTATTGCTGAATTCCGTCACGAACACCAGCTTGTTGGGATAGCGATCACAGAAGGCACGCACCTTGCGGATTGAGTCCATGTAAGTGCTGCCATCTGCGCCCCAGTACGTGTGCATACAGACAAAGTCCGCACGCCGGATCGCCGAGTCGGCCTGAGCAAGGAAGGCCTCCGATGACATTCGCACCCCCGGTTCGTCCGGTCCTGGCGAGACTCCCGGGAAGCCAAACTGCGCGCCCGGCGTCAGGTTCTTCAGCAGCGCCACCGCATCTAAGAAGAACTGCCCAAACTCCCGCCCGTTCTGCCAGGCAACCCACATCCCCTCCGGGCTGTCGGGGGTGTGGAGGTTTGGCTCATTATGCACCTCGAAGTAGCGAACGCCATTGTTGTACAGCCGCACCACCGCATCGCCTACCTCCGCTACAAAGCTCTGCGGTGTGCGCGGCTCATTGAACTTGGCAAACAGGCGCGCCATGATAAACACAACCCCCTCCTGCCGGAGTCGGTTGACCACTCGGCTGCCGATATCTCCCGCTGCCAGCAGTTTCACGGCCTGGATCCGCGCCTTGCGGATGACCAAGAATGCTTCCTCATCCCAGGGCCACTCACCAGGGTCGGCAGGCCCATGCAGCCCGACTAGGGCGTGACCACCCGGCCATACGTAGTACGGCGGCATGATCTCTAGATAGTAGGAACCTGCCCAACCGACCAGCCCGCTTGGTATCCGAACCTGAATCCACTTACCGCGCTGCCCCACCAACGCCCGCGCTGCTGCCGGTGACCCAACAACCTCAAGGCGATCCCAGGGGAAGACAGATGCTATCGGTGGGTAGTGCGTCCCCTGGCCCGAGCGAACGTACTGGCCTGTTTCAGAGGTAGTCCGCAGATAAAGCGGCCCCTGCTCAACGGGGGGTTTATCCTCATGAGGCCCGAGATAAGCGCGCTGCACGACCCGTGCCTCAACCCACCCGTTGCGTCCGCGCGGGGTTCGCACCTTCAGCCAGGAACCTGCCCGGCCAATACTGCGGATCGCGTCAGGTTGAGGATCGAGCAATTCCAGCAGGTCGCCCATATACAGCGTTTCCAGCTTGGGATACTGTGTGCCAGGGCCTTCCCACAGAAACACCCCTGTGCCCTGAATCGGTGTGACATACACCTTTTCTTCATCCGGCTTGCTTACCGGTGGCGCTCCGAAACGCTCGACTAACCACGCAGCGACATGCCCTTCCTGCCCCTCAGGTGTCCGAATCTTCAACCACTGCCCATCTCGGCCCAGTTTAGACGCGACATCAGCGTCCGTGTCAAGAGCGCCGAGTTTATCGCCCGGATGCACAATCGCTATCACCCTGTACTGGGTTCCTGGCCCCTGGCGCACCCGAAGCCCTTCCACCGGGATCGGCGTCAGGAAGATGGTTGGCACCGCCATCCCTGTCCCCGCATCAGACCCCGGTTCGTCGCGGGTGGACTGAATGTAGGCAATCAGCTTCTCAGCAACCTCCCCTTCGATCTCGAAATCCCGCCACAGGGTTCCAAGCGTTCCCCAGGTGAAAATGGTGGCCCCGATGACATAGGCGTCTTTCTGCATCTGGCGGTCAGCCCATTGAAGCTGCTCGACGTAGTATTGTTCCGTATCGCTACGACCATCCAGTCTCCGCCACGCTGGGGCGCAGGTCGTCCATGAGCCGACGGTATACCCTGCCAGCGGCGTGGTATCCACTGTGCCTGCCATATCCAGGCCGAACTCAGTCAGCACGATGCGGATATTGGTCCATCCATTGGGCTGGATGTGCCGACGCCACACCTTGCGGTAGCGCCCGAACAACCAACCCTCTGCATAGGTGTCCGGTAGCGCCACCCGGTTCCCGCTGCGAAGCTGGGCAGATTGGTTTGGCCCGTACCATAGATCCATCCACAAGCCGCCATACTCGTGCAGGCCAAGCAGGTTGTTCAGCTCATGAGCCGCTTGCAACGCAGGATAGAAGGCAGGCCAATAATCCTCACGGGTCGTATCGTCTGCTGACTCCTTAATCGGCGGGCTGCCCGTTGAGAAGTTGCCGATGCAGGCTTTGAAGCCCTCGGCAGCCATCAAACGTTGGCGTTCCGCTTCGAACTCCCCGTACTGGCGTAGGTAATCCCAGTTGGACATCTCATTGAAGCTTTCCCAGTAGGCAAACGGGGCCTGCACCAGCGACGGGCGCATCGCATCCAACCATCGGCGAGCGGCATCCTGAGGATCGTCTGCGCCGCCAAAACGCAAGAAGTCATCTCCGGCCCGCCAGTCACGGGCGATAAACACGGTCTTATCGCCCAGCGCGTGATGCAAGTCGCGCAGCATTCCCATTGACGTGATCACCTTGATCACCCGCGTCCCGGCGCGAATCATCTTCTCGACCTGGCCATGATGGCCTTGAATATCGATGTGGAAGCCGAGTTTACTCTTCACACCTGCCCCCCTTCGCAATATGATCCGTGCCAGTGGCCCCGTTGCAGAGATGGTTGTAGCACACTTCGAGGTCCATGCAAAGCGTGCCCGTGCAAGGAAGGCAACAGGCTCCCCTCAAAACTTGACGGGAGCCTGTTGCAGAGCAGTTAACGCCTCAGAGGGCGCTTATCACTCGGGGACAGGGCGGCAGCATAGCACCAGTTCCTTGGCTGCCCGAACCTCGTCCAGCCGACCTACCGGCGTGATGTGGGGTGCGGAATGGAGAATATCCGGGTTCTCACGCGCCTCGCGGGCGATCTGGAGCATCGCCTGGGCAAAGGCATCGAGCGTCTCCTTGGTCTCCGTTTCCGTAGGCTCAATCATCAATGCTTCGTGGACAATCAAGGGGAAGTAGTTCGTCGGCGGGTGGAAGCCGAAGTCCATCAGCCGCTTGGCGATGTCCAGCGCGTGCACATCGGGCGCATCCGGGAAACGCCCCTCTGCCACGAATTCGTGCATGTTGATCCGGTCATACGGGACATGATAGGTGTCACGTAGCAGGACGCGCAGGTAGTTGGCGTTGAGCACGGCCATCTCACTTACTTTGCGGAGACCCTCACCGCCGTGAACCAGCATGTAGGCCAGGGCACGGACATGCATCCCAAACTGGCCGTGAAACGCCTTCATCCGGCCAATGCTCTTCTCAGGCATCACCCAGCCATAGACCGGAACATCTTCTTCGTCCGCTTCATCCGCCGACTCTTCAACCAACCCAACGATGGGGCCAGGCAGAAACGGCACCAGCCTCGCCGAGACACCCACCGGGCCTGAACCTGGGCCGCCGCCGCCGTGCGGGGTGCTGAAGGTCTTGTGCAGGTTATAGTGCATCACATCGAAGCCCATCTCGCCGGGCTTGCAGATTCCCATCAGCGCATTGAAGTTCGCGCCATCCCCGTAAACCAGCCCCCCGCAGGCGTGGATGGTTTCGATCACCTCGACCAGGTGCTCCTCAAACAGGCCAAGCGTATTGGGATTGGTGATCATCAGGCCCACGACCGTGTCGTCGCATTGCTCCCGCAGTGCATTCAGATCAACGTTACCTCGTGCGTCGGAGGGCAGCTCGACGACCGTCAGGCCGCTCATACTGGTGCTGGCCGGGTTTGTGCCGTGCGCCGAGTCGGGGATGAGCATCTTGGTGCGTCGGGCGTCGCCACGGTCGAGATGATAGGCCCGCATCATCAGAATGCCTGTGAATTCGCCATGCGCGCCAGCCGCAGGCTGAAGCGATACACCAGCAAAACCGCCGATCTCCTTTAGCCACTCCTGAAGTTCATACATCAGCTCCAGCGCCCCCTGCACCGTGGATGGATCCTGGTATGGATGGAGGTGCAGAAACCCCGGCAGGCGGGCCATGTCCTCATTGAGCTTAGGATTGTACTTCATCGTGCACGACCCCAGCGGGTAGAAGGCTTTGTCAATACCATGATTGAGCTGGGAGAGCCGCAGAAAGTGCCGGACGACCGTCATCTCGTCCACCTCAGGCAGATCAAGCTCATCACGCAGAAGTTCGGCGGGGAGATCGTACACGGGCACATCCGGGTCAGGCATCTTAATACCTGTACGGCCCGGCGCGCCGAGATCGTAAATGATCGGCTCTTTCATTTCGCCACCTCCGATAACGCCTGTGCCAGATCGTCGATCTCAGCCCGTGTGTTCTGTTCGGTGACCGCGATCAGCATCTGGTTCACCCGGCTCGGGTATGCCCGTTCCAGATCGTAGCCACCAATGATCCCATATTCGCTGAGCAAATAATCGTTGATCTCCGCTACAGGTTTAGGGCACTGCACCACGAACTCCTTGAAGAACGGCTTGCTGCGGTCCACCTGATAGCCATCCACTCTGTCGATGGCGTCCGCTGCGTAGTGGGCCTTGTGATAGCATAGTTCCGCGACCCTGCGCAGCCCGTGTTTACCCATCACACTCATATACACGCAGGCTGCGAGTGCCATCAGGCCCTGGTTGGTGCAGATATTGCTGGTGGCACGGGCGCGGCGGATGTGCTGCTCGCGCGTGGCGAGAGTCAGCACATAGCCTGTTTCGCCGCGCGTATCCAGGGTCTCGCCTACCAATCGACCTGCCATCTTGCGGACGTGTTCCTCACGGGTGGCGAAGAAGCCGAGATACGGCCCCCCAAAACTGAGCGGGATGCCGAGACTCTGCCCCTCCCCCACCACAACGTCGGCCCCCATCCAGCCAGGGGGCTTGAGCAGGCCCAGGGCAATGGGATCAGCGACCACACACATAAGCGCCCCATACTCATGGGCCGCTTCGACCAATCTAGGGATAGCCTGAACCTGTCCAAAGAAGTTGGGATACTGAGCAGCCACCATCGCCGTATCCCCATCCACAGCCGCGATCAACCGGTCCCAGTCGGCAGAGTCGTCCTCATCGCCCGTGATCGTCACCCCCATACCCTGCATATACGTACGTACTACGGCACGGTACTCCGGGTGAATGCCTGCACACAACACGATCTTCTTCCGCCTGAGGCCGTGCACGTTGAGGGCCATGATCGCTGCCTCGGCCAATGAGGTAGCGCCGTCATAGTGACTGGCGTTGGAAACCTGCATGCCAGTCAGGGCACAGATCATGCTCTGGTATTCATAGATCGCCTGGAGCGTTCCCTGGCTCACCTCCGGCTGGTAGGGAGTATAGGCAGTGAGAAACTCACCCCGCAGGATCGTATGATTCACGACCGGAGGACTCCAGTGATTATAGGCCCCCGCCCCGAGGAAGATCGCCGTCTTGCCGCCTGGGAGGTTCGCATGGCTCATCTCCTCCAGCCTCCAGGCAGCCTCCATCTGCGAGATAGCCTCGGGAAGATCCAGCGCTGGAAAGCGGAACTTCTCCGGCACGTCGGCAAACATGTCTTCAATGCGCCTGATACCAATAACCTTGAGCATGGCCTCGATATCAGCATCGGTATGTGGTAGGTAGGTCATTCCAGCCTCTCCATGTCAAACCAGCAACGGCCTGTCACAGCCGCCACCCGATCAGGCCCGCTCATCGCAGTATTGCTGATAGGCTGCCGCATCCATCAAGTCGTCCATCTCTGCCGGGTTGGAGAGCCTGATGCGGACGATCCAGCCGCTCCCGAAGGGATCCTGGTTGATGGTGCTCTCACTTCCCTCAAGCGCCTCATTGACGGCCACGACCTCCCCGCTGACTGGTGACTTCAGAGGGGCTGCGGCCTTGACCGACTCAACTACGCCGATCTCATCTCCTGCCTTGACGGTATCACCGACATGGGGCAGTTCGACATACACCAGGTCGGAGAGCTGACTTTGCGCAAAGTCGGTGATCCCCACTACCCCTTCCCCATTTTCGACTCGGACCCATTCATCGGTCTTGGTGTATTTGCAATCGGTGGGAGCTTTCCAGTCGCCCATAGTGTTGAAGCCTCACTTTCTGATAGATGCTATCGGCTTGCGTGATCCAACAACAGGGGAGCACGCGGCACAAGCACTGTGTCGCGTGCTCCCCTGTCATCGACCTGAGAGATTCGCCCCCTGCCTGAGCAGGCAGTCAGGGCTTGCCCCGTCGGTGCTGGGGCGCACAGACCAAATGTACACCCACAGACTTTTCAGAGGTCGCGTGTCGCAGGGTTCCTGGTACCTGAGAGTTTCATCCGGCAAGCGCCACCCCGCCGAACTTGCCCCTTCGGTGCCCCGGTATGGCATACCGAAGACTCTCCCCCACAACACCTATGTGGTTGAACATCCATGCAGCTCGATCAACTGCACGGCCTTATTGTAAACAGCCGTCGGATCAGTGTCAATGACAAACCACACCCGAGGAACTCTGTGGAACTGCACCCCCCTGAGGCCAGGTCACTTCGGGAGGCACGAATATAGGTCCGTTATACGCCAGTGCAGCACAGCCGTGGCGTCAAGTCCAATCTCCGGTAACGATTCGCGGAATGCGCGGGGAGATGTTGGTCACAACTTCATCATTGCTGGTGTCAAGTCGCCGCGCCACATCCTCCGCACTGATCTCTTCATGCCCTTGCCGCCCGATCAACACCACTTCATCACCTGGCCGAACCTCCGGCAGGTGCGAGACATCCACAACCAGCCGATCCATCTTGATACGCCCGACAATAGAGGCTCGCTGCCCCCGAACCAGAACTTCGCCCCAGGTTCGGGGTGAGGCACGCAGGCCAGCCGAAAATCCTGCCGCTATGATAGCAACCCGCCGCCCACCCCGTGCGCTGGTCGATGGCACGCCTTCTCTTAGAGGTGGTTCATCGATGAGGGTACGCACCTGGCTTACGATAGCCTTCCAGGACAGCACGCGGCGGAAACCAGTCGGACACGGCACGTCAAGCGAGGGATGCAGGCCGTATAGAGCCAACCCGACTCTCACGGCGGTAAAATAGCTGGCTGGCAGAGTCAGAACGGCAGCGGAATTGGCTGCATGGACGTAAGGGATGGACAGACTTGCTGCGCGCAGGCTCTCATAAAGCGCCTGAAATCGGCTTAACTGCGCCTGGGTGACCGCTGATTCGAGCAGGTTCTCTGCCGCGACCAGCTCCGTGTACAGGCCATCAATCTCCAGCCCTTCCAGATGCGCCAGTTCTCGCACCAGGAGAACCGCCTCGTGAGGGAGTAGCCCCATCTCACCCGCCCCGGTATCAACAGGCAGATGAACTCGAGCCATGCCTTGCAGCTCGCGTGCAGTCTGTGCCAACGTTTGGGCTGCGTCCCGATCAAAGAGCGTTACACGCAGATCGGATAGGATCACTTCCTCGGAACGGGAGGGAGGCGTGTGGCCGAAGATCACAATCGGCCCTGCAATCCCCGCCCGGCGCAGCTCCAAGCCTTCTTCTATACTTGACACACCCAACATATCGGCCCCGGCCCGCAAGGCGGTGGCAGCAACAGGCACTGCCCCGTGCCCGTAGGCGTTCGCTCTGACCATCGCTATCAGCGATCGGTTAGGCCCAATTCGTTTGCGGATCAGGCGGAGGTTGTTTGCCAATGCATCGAGGTTGAGTTCCACCCAACATAAAGGGGTTGACGAGGGTGGGGCAAAGCGATATGCCTCTGGCGCAAGCAAATCGGGATGCGAAGCACTGACAGCCAGGCCCGCAACCACGCGCTCCATTCTCGCCTGCCTGCCTCCTGCGACCAACACAAGGTCCTCAGGCCCCAATAGATCACGCAGCAGCGCAATTACATCATCATGCCGATAGAGGGGCACGATTTGCGAGCTAGATAGCCCGGCCTCACCAGCAACACGCCCGGCCAAGGCTGCCAGATCGCCGCACGTCACAAGCAGGTCAGCCACTGTTGCCACCTGCTGTCCGATCCGCCGGTGAATTTCCTTCACATCTTGAGCACGAGCTGCGATATCCCCTAGCACACAGATCCGTCGTCCGGCCTCCATATGGATGGCCCCCAGTAATCTCAGCGCTGCTGCCATCGATGCGCCAGTCGCATTGTAGGTATTGTCGATCAACGCAGCACCTGCAACGGCATCGAGCATACTCAGCCTTCCAGGAAGCGCGCGGATGCCCTTCAGAGCGCGTAGGCCCTCCGTGATAGGGACATCGAATAGCGTGCCGATGGCTAGCGCGGAGAGTGCAGCGCATAGTCCTGGCTCTCCCAAAATGGGCGCCCAGCATCCCTTGAGCCGCTCGGATCGATGCGTGAGATCAAAGCCTACTTTATCCTCAAAAAACTTCACATTGTGCGCTCGCAGGTTTACATCATCATCTTCGCACTCCTCCCCGTACCCAAATGTGAGCAGTCCCGAACGGACGTCGGCCAACAGCATTCGTAAGTTCCTGTCATTCGCGTTAAGGATGGCCACACCCTGTGCAGGCAGCGCTCGTATGATCTCGCCAGCCTCACGAGCATCCTGATTGGCTTGTGGGATCCAACTGGGCGACAGATCAGTGACAACCGCGACCTGAGGGGATAACATGGCGAGCAGCTCAGGCATCTCCCCCAAGCGTGCGCTTTCCAACCCCACCACGGCTATCTGGTGTGTTGGTTCCAGGCTACCCAACCCCAAAGCGAGACCGGCCCTCCCTGGCAGTACAGCCGGATTCGCATAGACGGTATAACCAGTAGCCAGCACACTGCCAATGGCCGCTACGGCGGTGCCCTTGTCGGAGCCACCTGCCACGCCGATAACGGTTGTTCCATACTGACGCAGTACGTAAGCCGCCCATTGTCCTACAGCCGCAACCGTATCTCCCACTAGGATGACCGTCACCCCAGACACGTCACAATCCGGGGGCTGCTGGCATAGCACCCCGCTGGCTCCCGATAAGACTGCCTGCTCCACTGCTCCGCGCGTGTCGCTGCCCGGCATAGGCAAGGCAACGAACAGAAGCCCCGGCCTAGCCGAGTCAGGTTCGTGGCAGAAGCCCTTAAACTGTTCAGCCGCAGCGTCTCCAAAGAGCTGGCCTCCCGTGGCGTTGCGAAGGTCTTCCAGGGTTATCATTAGCCCTTCCCCGAGCGTGTCACCGCGCCAGCTTGACCACGATCTTTGTCGCTGGGCGCGCTTGTGTTATGCTAAATGCATATTATCATACGAGGGGCTTACCAGCACCCGGAAGGAATCAAGGAAGAACACGTATGGGCCGTGCAGAGAAGTTCATCAACATGTGCACCACCCTGCCCTTTGACGAGGTTAAGGATGAGCGAGATGAGTCGACCATCCCGGAGCTGGTTCATGTGGCTGAGCTACGCGATGCAGGCAACATGCAGGATGCGATTGACTATGGCAAAGCGCTCATTAAGATGTACCCTAACTTTGATCTCATTCCCTTCATGATTGCCTACATATACTACCAGAAGGATTTCCCCCAAGAGGCGCTCCAGATCGCGGTCGAGGCGATCCCGCGCTGCCCACGCCGATATCGCCTGTACTCGGTCGCCGGCTTGGCCGAATTCCGTCGTGGGCGGCTCCCTGAAGCGCTGGTGTGGTGGTCGCGTAGCGTGATAGCGCAGTGCAGCATCGTCGATTTCCAGGAATCGGACCCGTTTCTGCACCTCGCCCACGCCGCCGAGATCATCGGAGCTAAACGGGAAGCCGAGATGCTCTTCACGATGACAGATGCTATCGAGCAAGGAGGCCCCCGGCTCAGCCAGGCAGACCTCCAACAGTTGGCCGAGCTTCGCACCTCCTGGGCACGGGAGCCGCTGGCTCAGGTTCTTAAGCATATTGACGAGCGTTATCTGCATTCCGCCTAGGTGGCAGGCGGCATCTGGCTTGTTCCGCTTTGAGCTTCAGGCAACCGATGGCGCAGCCCGTGCAGGCGTCTTCCACACGCCGCACGGCCCTGTGGAGACCCCGATCTTCGCACCGGTTGGCACGCAGGCAACGGTGAAAGCTGTCACCCCCCGCGACCTGCGCGAACTTGGCGCCACATTGGTGCTTGCCAACACCTATCATCTGTACCTGCGCCCTGGCGACGATCTGATCCGAGACCTCGGTGGGTTGCACCGCTTCATGGGCTGGCAGGGGCCGATCCTCACCGACAGCGGCGGATTTCAGGTGTGGAGCCTGAGCGGCATCAATCAGATCGATGAGGACGGGGTGACCTTCCGCTCCCACATCGATGGCTCACTTCACCGCCTGACCCCGGAACGCTCCATTGCCATTCAGCAGAACCTCGGCGCGGATATTATCATGTGCTTCGACGAATGCGCAGACCCACTCGATCACACCTACAACCGCGCCGCGCTGGAACGAACCCATCGTTGGGCAGAACGTTGCCGCGCCGCCTGGACGACCCAGGATCGGCAGGCCCTGTTCGCCATTGTCCAAGGCGGCATCTTCCCCGACCTGCGCCGCGAGTCAGCCCGTGTGTTGGCCGGGATGGATTTCCCCGGCTACGGCATCGGCGGCCTGTCTGTCGGCGAGAGCAAACAGGATATGTATCGTACCTTGGAAGTCGTGACCCCCCTGCTTCCAGACCATAAGCCGCGCTACCTCATGGGAGTCGGGACTATCGCCGATCTGATCCATGGCGTGGCGCGCGGCATCGATCTATTCGACTGCGTTCTGCCTACGCGCTTGGCCCGACACGGAGCAGCCCTAACGCAAACAGGGCGGATTGCCATCCGCAACCAGGTTCATGCGCGTTCGGACCGCCCTTTGGACGATGGGTGCGACTGCTATACCTGCCAGAACTTCAGCCGGGCTTACCTGCGCCATCTGGTTAGAAGTGAGGAAATCCTGGCTGCAACCTTGCTGTCGATCCACAATCTACGAACCCTGGTGCGGCTGACGCAGGAGATGCGGGCTGCAATTCAGGCGGGTCAGTTTGCTTCCTACGCCGCCAATGCCCTAGCACAGTTGGGCATTAAAGCGGCGTAACACAGGTTTACGTAGGCGTTCTTTGGCATCCCTTGTCACCGGATGAATCCACAGGGCATCTACGCGAACTCTGAACCACTACGCCCCATACATGAGAGATGATCCTACAAGCACACCCTGACGGCACGCAGCAGTGCCTATTAATGCGATCTGCCTGGAGGTTCGCATCTGTGGTGCTGGCAATTCAGGTCGCCCAGGGGCTACTCGTTGCGATGTTCGGCACGGCGTGCGCTGAGACGCGCACGGAAGGGCAGATCGTAACACCTCTACGGCTGGCAACTGACTCGGCAACTGGCGCGCTTGGCGAGGGTTTGCTCAATGCCTATGAGAGTATCCAGCCCGATGTGCCCATGAGTCTGTCACGAACCTGGCGAGCAAGCGCCTTGTCCGCCCTCTCGACGGGCGAAGCGGATGCTGCGCTTCTTCTCGCCCCACCAGAAACCGATCCCTCGTTGTTTCACACACCAATTGGTTGGTCGCTGCTCATCATTGTGATCTCTCCAGATAACCTGGTGACCGATCTGTCACTAAGCGAGGTGCGAGGAGTTTTCTCTGGAGAGATCGCGGACTGGAACGCCATCGGCGGCCCGGCTGCCTCCATCATTGTGATCATTCAGGAGCCGGGCAGTTCCAGCGCACTTGCGTTTGAAACGCTCTTGAATCCTCTGACCATATCGCCCGCCAGCCGGGTGGCTGGGGATGACACCATGGCGCTGCAACTTGTCTCGACCACGCCAGGCAGCATCGGCTACGTGACGCAAATGGGGATCGGGCCGCAGGTTCGGGCGATCTGGATTGATGGCATCCCCCCCACCCCCGAGTTTGCCCGCGAATACCGCTACCCATTGGCAGCTTCGATTGAGTTCGTGGCTCCTGACCAGCCGCGGGGCAGACTGCGCCAGTTTCTTAACTGGGTTCTCGGCCCTGCTGGACAGCAAATTGTCGCCCGTTACGCAACGAGTCTGAGCAGATAGGTCATATCATCCCGACAACCAGGGATTGTACCGCTGCTCATTGCCGATTGTAGTGTGTGGCCCATGTCCTGGGTAAACCACCGTGTCGGCGGGCAGACCGAACAGCACATCGCGGATCGAGCGCATCAGGTCAGCCATATTTCCACCGGGGAGGTCAGTTCGGCCAATTCCACCGTTGAACAATACATCACCATCAAATAGGGCACGGTGCGTTGACTCGTAGAAGCAGACATGGCCGGGGGTATGCCCCGGCGTGAACAACACCATCAGCCGTAGGGTGCCTACCTCGATGATCTCGCCACCCGCCAGCAGGCGATCAGGCTCCGGGCTGGGTTCCAGCGGGATACCCCATTCATCAGCACCCCCCCTTTTTCGGAGAAGGGGAAGGTCTCCCTCTGGGACGGCCAGTACCGCGCCTGTACTCCGAACTAGCTCCGCATTTCCGCCGATGTGATCCCAGTGGGCGTGTGTGTTCAGGATGATCTTGACGACGGCAGCGCGTCGAGCGATAGCTTCAAAGATGGCAGGCTGTTTCCACCCAGGATCAATTAAGGCTGCCTCTCCACTCTCAGCACAGGTGATCAGGTAGCAATTGGTCTGTAATGGCCCAACCGGCAGGGTGTCAACGTACATAAGTGTGTCTTGTCTTGTGTCTACCCTAATCGAGCGATACACCCTCAAACAGATCGCGCTCCCGCAGACGGCCATTGGCCGGAGGCACAGCACGCATGAATGTATCGTCGCGCGGCTCAAGGAGCTGGCGTAGCCACTGAAGCGCACTCGCTCCCTGGAAGCCGCCTAACTGGCTGGCATGGCACTGAGTTGCTTCCCTGACCAGCCTGGCATATGGGCGGGTGTTGATCCGGGCGTGAATGGGATAGGAATGCTGGACAATGGCGCGGAGATTGATGTCCTTGTTCCGGCCAAAGTGCTCCGGGTCTTGCCCAAACAAGGGCATTAATGCAACCGCCAGTTGTAACCACCGCCGTTCGAAGGTCAGGTAGTATAGCTTCTGGGGCTGATAGACTGTAAGGCCCGCCGCGATCTGCTCAGGAAACTGGCTGGATTCCCCTGCCGCATGGAACGCCTGCAAGGTGGCCTGGTGCATTCGGAGATGGTCGGGATGACCGTATCCTCCATACGGGTCGAAGGTAACCACCACTTGGGGGCGCACCTGACGGATCACTTCCACCACCCGCCCGACCACTTCACTCAGCTCTGCGGATAAAAGGCTCTTCGGGTGTTGATTATCCTCACTGCCTGGCATCCCCGAATCCCGATAGCCGAGGGCATACAGGTGTTTGAGGCCGAGGAGTTGGGCAGCACAACGGAGTTCCTCCAGCCGCAAATCGGCCACGGATAAGTGCCCCTGAAGGAATTGTTCGTCAGCGCTGCCTACATCCCCATTAGTGGCGCAGATCAAATAGACTTCGGCGCCTTCCGAGGCATAGCGAGCTATCGTGCCCGCCATTCCAAACGTCTCGTCATCTGGATGGGCAAAGACCATCAGCAGGCGCTTGCGCGATTCGGCCATGATGCACTACCCCTCCTCATCGCCATGGGGCAGCCTAGTCAACACAGATCCCCCCGATGAGGGCCGGTGCAAACGAGCCTCCAGGAAAGGATCGAGTGCCCCATTGAGGGTTGCTGCGAGCTTGCCGGTCTTCAAACCGGTAGCTGTATCGTGGACGTAGCGCTGCCTGAATCGGACATAGGAACGCACCACATCCCCCCAGATGGGATCTGCTCCGTGGGCCACCGCTTGATTCGCCATCACCTGCCCGATTCGGAGGACGGTTAACCCCTCCTCAGCAAGATCAGCCGCCGGAAGCTCCCCCGTCAGGCAGATGGCAGCCTGAGTCCCTCCAAGGGAAACTTCAACACGGGTCGAGGGCCGCTTCAGCAACACGCCTGTCTGACTGGCACGATGCATCTTGATGACCACCGTCGAGCGGTCCAAGGGTGGCAGTTCGTCCTGCGGGAGATCGGGCCAGGCTGTGACAAGCGCCTGCACAACTTGGCGCTTATCCTTTTCCAAGGGATCGGGTTGGACAAGTCGGTGAGGCCCGGCTTCTCCACGAAGCAGCCCATATGCGCCATAACCATCGATCCCTAACCAGACTGCATGGAGGGAGCCGGCCTTACCAGGTTCCTCAGAAATGACCGTAGCCGGGAATTCGCGGCGGGCTGCCCATTTCAGATACATGGTAGCCAGCTCAGCAACCCATTTCTGGGCCGCAAGACGCCGACCGCGCGCCTCAATCCGTAGATAGACGCCCAACGCATCCCTTGGGTCCTCAAACATGAGGGTCAACTCAACGCGAGGTAGTTCACGTGTCAGGTAGCGGTAGCGGATGGCTGCCTCGCCAAGCGCATTGCCGCCGTTCCTTGTTGCCTGGGCGAGATACTCCTCTAATTCGTCGAGGTTACGCCGCAACCCATCGATCTGCTCCACCTGGGCGCTCAGTCTTCCCAACAGCGTCAGGTGCGGCTGAATGGCCCCTGGATCATCCCAAAATGAGGGGGACGACATGGACTGGATCATGTCAGCCAGACGTGACCGCGCAGCAACCACATGCTGAGCTGCTTCGAGCGCCTCCACCCGATCTCGCAGGTGCGGCAGCCCGGCGCGGATATCCACTACCCCAAGCCGTTTGGGGAGTTTGCGCTCATCGCGCCGTGCGGCTGCCGGAGTCACCTCTTCGGCGGGATGCGTCTTGGCAGGGAGCACCAACGCCGAGGCCACCCGGTCGTTATGCACAAACAGACGCAGCAGGGAGCCAGCCGGCGGATCGTTCCTGATCAACTGCTGAGCCAGGGGGTAAGTGATCGTCTTCTCGATCTGCCGCGCTAGGTAGCGGGCGCCATATCGTTCGCTGTAACCGTGCTCAACGACCCAGTCAATCACGCCTTCATCGACCTCAACTTCCATGTTGCGGCGCATGAGTCCCTCCCGCTTGAGCACCTCCTGCACGCGACGATAAGCGATCTCGCGCAGTACAGTCTTGGTTAGCGGTTTGAAGAACGTCACCGCATCAATCCGGTTGATAAACTCTGGCGTGAAGAACTGCACCATCTCCTCGCGGATGCGAACCTCTTGCTCCTCCACAGTCGCTGTAGGGCCAAAGCTAAGCCGTCCAGCGGCGAGGATTCGCGCCCCGAAGTTGCTGGTCAGGATAACAATCGAGTTGCGGAGGTTGATGATCTCCGAGGCCCCGTTGATGAGAATACCTTCGTCGAACACCTGCAGGAATCGCTGGAAAACTTCAGGATGTGCTTTCTCGAACTCGTCCAGCAGAATCACTGCGAAGGCGTGATCCTGAATGCGCAGCGTGAACAACCCCCGCTTGGACTCCGTGCTAAAGCCATGCGGGCTGCCGAACAAGGTATCGGTATGCCACTCTGCGATGTAATCCGCCATATTGAAGCGCACCAGGTGTTCCTCGCTGCCGAACAGAAATTGGGCCAGGGCACGGGCCAGTTCCGTTTTGCCAACCCCGGTCGGGCCGATGAACAGAAATACTCCCATCGGGCGGTTGGGATTGTTAAGCCGCGCACGCAGCAGGCTGAGAGCCTGCACAACCACATCCACCGCCTGATCTTGCCCCAGCACGCGGTCGCTGAAATAGCGCCGCACCTCCCGCTCGTCGTAAGGCTCCTCATCAGTGAGCAACATCCGCGGCAGGCCCGTCTGCTCACCGAACCGCTCGACGATATCATGCTTCCCAACACGCAGATCGGCAGTCCCACGTTCCGACCGAAGGGCGATCCCCTCCGCGATCAGGTCAATCGCTTTGCCGGGCAGACGCTCGTTCAAGGCGAAACGGCGTGTCAGATCCAGCGCCACCTCCACTGCCTCTGGCGCGACTTCCACCCCCTGGCTGGCTTCCAGATCGGACACCGCTTGCTGAACGATCGCGCGCGCAGCTTCAAGGGGCGGTTCCGAGATTCGTACCTCCATCAAGACATGTTTGTATTCCGCGTACGCTTCCAGGAAGCTCTGTACAGCCTGAGTCCGCCCCTCGGCGAGAATCCGGTTGCTGGAGCTTTGAAGCTGCCCAAGCAGGAACTGCGCCATATCATACGGGTCTTCAGCAGTCGCGCCGGCCATGAGAGTGGTTGGCAGAGCATCCACGCACAAGATCACGTCGGGGCGGTCTGCCCACTTCTCCATCAGACGCCCCAGCTTGTCATGCCAGTCCCGCACACCGAAGGCTCGCAGGATGCTCCGTGCGCTGAGGCTCCACACCTCGCTGCCTTTAAGGGCTTCCGGGCAATTCCCGGCCTGGATACGCGCTGCTATACCCTGGATCACCGCTGTCTTGCCAACGCGCGGCCCGCCGGTTACCACAATGCGCCCCTTCAGCGGCGAAGCCAGGGAGGTCATGATCTGGTCGATCTCCAGGTCGCGCCCATAAGCCGTAGGAAGCTCGCCCTGAGCCGCCTTCTCAGTCAGATTGCTGGCACATTGGGAAAGCAAGTCATGGAGCGACAGGTCATCTTCCCCACTGGGAAGCATAGGTGGCGGTAACACCGGGTGTGCCTTCCTGAACAGCGGGATCGGGACTCCAGGACAACTGGGGCGCGCCTGAAGCCCGCGTTGATTCTAGCGCGTCATCACATGGTTTGCGCCGTCAGAATGCGGGCCAGAAACTGGCCAGTATAACTCTCCTGGATGGCAGCCACCTGTTCTGGCGTGCCTATGGCCACGATCTCGCCTCCGGCATCCCCACCCTCCGGCCCCAGATCGATGATGTGATCTGCCACTTTGATGATGTCCGGGTTATGTTCGATGATCACCACCGTGTTGCCCTGATCGACCAACGCCTGCAGCACGTCGATCAGGCGCGCCACGTCGGCTGCATGAAGCCCCACTGATGGTTCATCCAGCACATACAGAGTCTGTCCGGTCGCACGCTTCGCCAGCTCGCGGCTTAACTTGATGCGTTGCGCCTCCCCGCCCGACAGAGTCGTAGCGGGTTGCCCGACGCGGATATAACCCAACCCGACCGCATCCAGTGTTCTGAGCTTGCTGGCGATGGCCGGAAAGGCTTGAAAGATCACCAGCGCTTCGCTGACAGTCAGCTCCAGCACATCGGCGATGCTGAGGCCCTTGAACTTGACCTGAAGCGTCTCGCGGTTGAATCGCTTGCCATTGCACACATCGCATGGGATGAACACGTCGGGCAGGAATTGCATCTCCACCTGAAGGACACCCTGCCCCTGACAGGCTTCACACCGCCCGCCACGGACGTTGAAGCTGAACCGCCCTGGGTTGTAGCCGCGAATTCTGCTTTCAGGCAGCTCAGCAAACAGGGCACGAATCGGGTCGAACAGCTTGGTATATGTTGCGGGGTTGCTGCGCGGTGTCCGCCCAATCGGTGACTGGTCGATATTGATGATCTTGTCAATGTGCTCGATCCCCTCAATACTCTCATGCCCCCCCGCGCGTTCGCGGCTACCGTGCAGCATCTGCGCCAGGCGCTTGTACAGCACCTCGATCAGGAGGGTGCTTTTCCCACTGCCGGAAACGCCGGTCAGACACACCAGCTTGCCCAGCGGGATGTGAACGGTAATGTTCTTTAGATTGTTCTCACATGCCCCCCGAATCACAATCTCTTTGCCGTTGCCCGACCGCCGGCCCTCGGGAATTCGGATGCTCATTCGACCAGAGAGGTAAGCGCCCGTCAGCGAGCGAGGGTGGGCGATCACGTCTTCCAGCGTCCCCTCTGCCACAACCTCGCCACCGTGCTCACCTGCCCCCGGACCCAGGTCGATGATCCAGTCCGCGTGTCGAATGGTATCCTCATCGTGTTCAACTACCAGCAATGTATTGCCCAGGTCACGCATTCCCTCAAGCGTGCGGATGAGGCGCAGGTTATCGCGCTGGTGCAGGCCGATGCTTGGCTCATCGAGAACGTACAGTACGCCCATCAACCGCGACCCGATCTGCGTTGCCAGCCGGATGCGTTGAGCTTCGCCACCGGAGAGCGTGCCCGCAGTGCGGATCAGCGTCAGGTAATCCAGGCCGACATTGACCATAAAGTTCAGCCGGGAATCGATCTCCTTTAGAACCTGTTGCGCGATAGTCAGCTCGCGCTCGGAAAGAAGAGGCTCCCCGCCGTTCGCGCCTTGCAGGGCGCTGACCCATCCAAGCAGGTGCTTGACCGGCATGGCACAGACTTCGTAGATGGTCTTGCCTGCTACAGTGACCGCCCGTGCCTCAGGCCGCAGACGCTGGCCCCCGCAGGCATCGCAGGGCAGCTCAGTCATGCTCTCCTCGATGCTTTCGCGGATTCCCTCGGAGCTTGTCTCAGCATAGCGACGGGCTAGGTTGCCAATCACACCCTCGTACCGTGTCGCATATTGGACAACACGTCCCTCACGGTTCTGGTAACGGATCGGGATGCGACGTTCCCCGGTTCCGTACAGCAACGCCCGCCGATGCTCATCAGAGAGATCCCGCCACGGCACATCCAACGGGATGTGAAGTTCATGAGCCACTGCCTCGACGAGTTGGCGATAGTAGCTCTCCTTTTCCCAACCGTTCCATCCATTGGCATCAAATGGCCCCTCCCGCAAGGTCAGGTCGGGGTTTGGAACCACCCGTTCCGGGTCGATCTCCAGCTTGACGCCCAATCCCTGACATTGGCGGCACGCCCCATGCGGGCTGTTAAAAGAGAAGGTGCGCGGCTCGATCTCCGGCAGGCTGATCTGGCAATGCGGGCACGCCAGATGCTCCGAGAACAGAATGTCCTCATTTGGCTCGGCCAGGTTGATAATCATCACCCCGTCGCCGAGGTCCAGCGCAGTTTCAATACTATCTGTCAGCCGTGAGCGGGCTGCATTCGCCTCATCACTGCTGTGCCCATCGAAGTGACGCACGACCAGACGGTCCACGACAACCTCAATCGTGTGCATCTCGTAACGAGCTAGCTCAATACGCTCGTCCACCTCATGCACCTGGCCGTCAACCCGCACACGCACAAAACCCGCCTTGCGGATGTCCTCGAACACTTTTTGGTGATGGCCCTTCCGATCCTTGATGATGGGAGCCAGCACCTGGATGCGCGTCCCATCCGGCATGGCTTCGACGGCGTCCACAATCTGCTGAGCGCTCTGCCGCGATACCTCCCGCCCGCAGTTCGGACAGTGGGGAACGCCGATACGGGCATACAGAAGCCGCAGGTAATCATAGATCTCAGTAACCGTGCCCACCGTCGACCGTGGGTTACGGCTGACCCCCTTCTGGTCGATAGAGATGGCCGGGCTGAGGCCATCGATCTGATCGACATCCGGTTTTTCCATCCGCCCCAGAAACTGCCGCGCGTACGCTGAGAGTGACTCAACATACCGACGTTGACCCTCGGCAAAGATCGTATCGAACGCCAGAGAGGACTTGCCTGATCCGGACAGGCCGGTGATCACAACCAGCTTGTCACGGGGGATGACTACATCGATGTTCTTCAGGTTATGCTCACGCGCACCACGCACAATAATGCTGTCCTGCACCATCATGGAAGGCACACTCCATCTCCCGACCGTGTTAGACGTAGACAGCAGGCCATTCGACACTTTCAATTGAGCAATGGCTGGCAACAAATGGAACACATATTCTACCCCGGCTCCCGGGTCCGTTCAAGTTCGTCGGACGCACAAGGTGCATTTCAGTTTGGTGGCAGGGATAGGGGAACATCTCGCGGAAACGCAGCATTTCAGGCGCGTGCCGCTAACTCGAAATGCACCCTAGCCTGATACCCGCTTGTTCCCCGACCTGCGAAGGGCTATACTGCGAATCGAAGCTTCCCCGCGCCGCTCCTACGGAGGATAGCACGATGCGGCCATATCCGAACCGACTGTTCATCGTGGCAGCGTTAACCCTGATCGCTGCCCTGGCTTGCAATGCAC
>DAOTYF010000106.1:0-4356 GCA_034434995.1 Anaerolineae bacterium | reverse complement strand
TGCATAGCCATTCGATGGAGAGGGGGAGGGGTGTCGCGCAGCGACGGGGAGGGGGTGAGGCTCCGGCCTGCCCGCGCTGCGTAAGGGGAACCGGCGGAATGTCACCCCCCTAGTTCATCCCATAGTGAAAGCCAGTGATCTGCGAGGCCAGGTCCTGCTTGCAGAGGTCGCAGTATAACACGCCACTGGCTAACTCCTGCTGCGCGAAGCTCAAGGCCAGGGTGGGAGTATCCGTGAGGCGCATGGCGCAGGTGTTAGCACAGTACCGATCACCGAGATGCTGGATCACCGCTTCGGTGCGGCCCCGGCGGGGAATGCCCATCAGGCGGCCAAAGGCATGGGCCACCATATGCCGGATCGCCAGGCGGCGTAAATCCTGGCTCTCGATGGAGTCAAATGGAAAGGTGGAGATCAGCGCCAGCAAGCCGGGGCGATCCACTTTGAGGGCGGGCATGCCCGGCTTCGCCCTCCGGCTGGCCTGGGCTGTTTCCAGATCATCCTCCAGCTTCAGATTGGTCATGGCGAGGTCGAAATGCGGGCTGGTGCTCTGCCAGGGTTCCAGCCTGACCAGGTCCAGATAGCGTGACCCCAGGATGCGGTCACGTGTATCATCCAGGCTGCGTTCGACGTAATAACCGACATTGGCATAGGCGGCATCGGGAGGCAGGCTGGGGATCATCCACGCGCCGAAGATGCGCACCACCGGCAGGGGGTCGAACTGGCCCGGCTTGCCGAACTGCCCGCGCATCAGATCGTAAATGTCTTCAATGGCCCGGATCATCACCCGCGCATCGTCGTCACTCACACCGGGCGTCCACGTCATTGAGATAAAGGATCGGTGCATTGTTCTGTCCCCCTATTCCTGTAAACCCCACTTCAGTCTATCACGCGGGGGACCCTTTCCACAATAGGGGCTATCCCTGACATAGCTGGCACAACCGGCCCCGCGCTGCCGGTGTGTGCTCTCGCCGCTTCATCCCCCGAAAACGATCTGATTTGAGTCCAGCGGCACGCCAGGTACGAGAGGAGGCTCAACCCGCTCTCGGCACACCTCGGCGCACTCCCACCCCAGAGGGGCTTGCCTGCCGGATCAGCAGCCCGCCGCCCAGCCAGCCAACCAGCGCCCCGCCGACCGACGGGCCAGCCAGACCGAGGCCCGCCGTATACGCGGCGACCACCAACAGGCTCCCGGCTAGCCAGATCAGCGCCCACAGCGATGCCACCAGGAACAGACGGTCCAGGCGGGGCCGGGGCTGCACCAACTGGATCAGCAGGCCACACAGCAGCCCACCCAGCAGGCCGATCAGCGGGAAGGCTAGCAGGCTGCCGAGCCACAGCGCGGCAAAATCGGCGACCGGAATGCCAGTAGCGCTCTCAAAAGAGGAGGCGATCTCCTCGCCGTAGGCCCCGGCGATCCGCCTGCCCGCCTCCAGCCCCAGCCAGTTGATCAGGCCCATGGCGATCCCCAGGACGGGGATCAGCCAGGCACGCCCCCGGCGACCCAGAGCCAGCGCCCAGCCGGTCAGCGCACCGCCGATCAGGTTGCCGACGGCAGCCGCCAGTTTATCGCCGTGATCCAGGCCAACCTCGTCCAGCAGGACGCCTCCCAACGCCGCGACGGTCAGCCAACCACCCGCCCAGCCAATCACCGGCAGCAGCCCAGGTGGGAGGCCGCGCCGCGGCGCAGCCTGAACAGGGGGGGGTCTGATCGGCTCGAAGGCGGCTGGTTTCCCAACCAACCCTGGCGGACGCGCAAGGGCCGGTGGCGGCGCAGGCTTGAGCGCGGGCTTGAACGCCGCGGCGGGGGGCGCGTTGAGAGATTTCGTTTCCTCAGCGTCGGGGCCGTAGGCGTCCTCAATGGTGCGGGGTGGCGGCTCTGGCGCGACCGCCTCGGGCAGCGGTTCCGCCGGGGCGGCGTCGGGCGCTGGCCTGGTTGGCTCGATGGGAATGGGTGCGGCATCGAGCGCCGTCCGTGCTGCCTGAGCGATGCGCTCGTCGTCGTCATCAGCCAGCCGCAGCAACCAGCCGCGTGCATAAACGGCCTGTTCGCTATACTCGCTACGCAGCATCTCCGCCAGCGCACCGACTGCGCCCAGCCGCACGGCCCAGTGGGCCGAGTGCAGCGCCCCGCCCAACCCCTCGGTGATCAGGCGCGGGCTGCCCGGGTTGAACACGAACTCGCCGCCCTGACTGCCCTGCAGATGCCCGAACTGTGGTATCTGCGTGTAACCGCTATCGGCAGCCATCGCCTGCTGGAGGTGCAACCCCAACCGGCTGATCGTCAGCGGGCTGATCTCGATGCCTGCCTCGCCGCGCAGCGCTGCCAGCATCAGGTCGGTCATCGAGCGCACGTCGGCCACGGTCTGGTCGCCCGCGCCGGCGCTGATCACCTGATAGGCGCGCCGCAGCAGGAACTTATCCTCAGCGACGGCAGGGGCGCGCGTCAGGCCCAGCGCCTGCCCGCTGAAGCAGGCATCGAAGATGAAGGCGATGTGCTTGGCCCCGGCGTGCAACCGCAGATTGGTGACCTCGGCCAGCTCCAGCGCCGTGAAATCCTGCTCCGGGATAGTGTCGGCGGCAGCCAGGTAGCCCGTCTCCGCACCGAAGCGATTGGTCAGCGTGTAGCCGTGCCCGGCGAAGTAGACCAGGATGCGGTCGTCATCGGCGGTGCGGCGCAGCTCGAACAGCGCCTGCTGGATGGCCTGTTTGGTGGCATACTGCCCCAGCAGAACCTGGATGTGGAACTCGTAGGGCGGCTCCGCCAGCGCCGCCGCCACCGCCTGAGCGTCATCCTCCGCCTGACCCAGCGGCACAAAACGCGGATCGCAGTACGAGTTGATGCCGATGACGAGTGCGTGGGAGGCAGAATAAAACGGCTGGTAATCGGCCATGTCGCCCTCCCCTCTTCCGAACCAGCTAACCCGCTGCCATTATAGCATGGCCCAGGGGGCCTTCAAGAAGATTAATAAAAACTAGACAAGATATTGATAACTATGTCAGATTCGGTAGGCGAACCTGCCGGGGATGGCCTCGAGCCAAAGGAAGAGGGTTACAATGCACGATGTGCGGCTTCACCTTTGCGAACCTGGCGGTATCACCGGTGTCATCGCGATCCGTCCGGATACCGATAAAGGGAGCGACTAGTAACTCCTCGCCCGCGATCCCTCACGCCTCTCCCGGATCGCTCCCCACCCGGGTGACGATGACCCACGCCCCTTCGAGCAAGCGCTTGTTCCCATCGAGGTGGATTTGCCCATTCTGGACGAAGCCCTGACGAAGCCCTGGCGAAGCCCCTGTAAGTCGTCGTGGAATAGTCGTGCTTAAACCAACCTCATCCGGCAGACGAGTCGAGCACGCTCGCCACCGGGATCGACCAGCCCGGCAGCACGGGATCGCCGGTCAGAGTGTCGGCCTCGTGCAGGGTGCGGCCCTCTGGGTCGTCGGGGCTGAAGACCCGGATCACGCGCATTTCGGGGTTGATGACCCACACCAGCCGCACCCCGTAGCGCAGGTAGTCGACGACCTTCCTCTGCACATCTACGTAGCGGTCGTTGACCGAGACGATCTCCACCGCGAGGTCGGGTGCGAGCCAGAACGGCCCGCTTGCGCCGTGCTGGTCGAGGTGCGCCTTCAGTCGATCCTGGGCCAGGAACGACACATCCGGCACGCGCGCGCCCTGCACCCAGTTCTTGCGCCTGCTGCCATCCAGGACATAGGGCGTCTCAATGAACGCGCGGCCCAACCCCCCCTCTCTGGCCCACGCCGCCAGTGCGTCGTATAGGAAGTGCGCCATCAGCATGTGGGCGACTTCGGCAGGGGCCATCTCGACGATCTTTCCATCCACCACCTCGACAGGCTGCCGGGTGTAGGCATCAACGAACTCCTCCACGGTCAAGAACCTGGTTTCAGCGGTCTGTTTTGGTACGACACTCGCCATCCCGATCTCCACTCACCCCCGAATCGCTTGCTGGGCCGTATTATAGCGAATCCAGCCACTGCCGTGTGATCTGCATGTGCCCGGCGTGGATCATCGTATGGGCTAGCGCGTGCGCCAGCGCTCCCCTCACCGCCACCTCGCGCCCGTTGCGCGGCAAGGTTCGCAGCGACTCCAGATCGGCTAGCGAGAGGGACCCGATGACCCGGCGGGTGTAGGCCAACATCCCGGCGAGGCGTTGCCGGAGCACGTCGGCGTGAAGGGTGGTCAGGTGGTTCGAGGGAGGCTTCCGCGAAGGGGCAGGGGGCATGATTCCCCTCTACACCGAGGGTGCAGGTGGGAGGGACTCCTCAGGGGCGGTCAAGTAGCCGGCCAGGGCGCCGCCGCCCGCTGCCAGGCCCACCCCAACAACCCCCATACAC
>DAOTYF010000105.1:0-10104 GCA_034434995.1 Anaerolineae bacterium | reverse complement strand
ATCTCAAGGAAGTGCTGCCGCTGTTCATACTGGGCACGGCGGCATTGTTCGTCCTGGATCGCACGGGCGCGTTGGCTGCCATCGAGCAGGCCGCCTCGCCGCTGGTCGAAGGATTGCTGGGCCTGCCGCGCCAGGCTACCGCCGCCTTCTTGATCGGCTTCCTGCGGCGCGATTATGGCGCGGCGGGGCTGTTCGCGCTGGCCCGCCAGGGGCTGCTGACCTCCACCCAAATCACGATCAGCCTGGTGGTGATCACCCTGTTCATCCCGTGCATCGCCAACTTTCTGATGATCGTTAAGGAGTACGGCTGGAAGACCGCCGCCTGGGTGACGGCGTTCGTGGTGCCGCTGGCATTCGCTGTCGGCGGCGCGTTGAACTGGGCCGTCCGGGCGCTGGGGATGGCGTTTTAGGGAGCCAGCCAACAGACGGCACAGACTGGGATGGGCTGTCACCGGGAGCAAGTTATTCATGCGCACTAGCGGCCTCCATACCTGCCCGCTGTGTGGTTACACCTTCAACGCCAGTGAGATGGCGTGCCACACCTCGTGCCCGCTGAGTGTGGGCTGCCACCTGATCTGCTGCCCCAACTGCGGCTACCAGGTCCCCGACGAGCAGCGGATGATCATCACTGGCACACTCAGGCGAGTCTGGGATGCGCTGCGCCACCCCTCCACTCCGCCGACGGGAAGAGAGGGTGAGGCGGTATGAACCAGCCCCTGACGCAGCTCCAGGTCGGGCAGGAGGGCGAGGTGACGGCCATCGAGTCGGTGGGGGCAGGGCGGCTGGCGCACCTCAGCACGTTGGGGATCGTCCCTGGCAGCCGGGTGACGCTCCGGCAGCGGCACTTCGCCTACGTGGTGCAGGTTGGGGAGACGGAGGTGGCGCTCGATGCGGAAGTGGCGCGGGAGATCGTGGTGCGGGTGGGGTAGGGGGATCAGAAACGCGAAGTGACGAAAACGACGCAAGGCGTGCAAGCCAGCAGCCGTGCTTCGCGCCTTGCGTGCTCTTGGTGTCCTTCGCGTTTCAAGCCTCTACTTGTTTCGCCACGGGCGCAACGCCCTGTATCATGGGCGGGATGATACCACCCACCTGAAGGGCGTCGTCGCACCACGAACGATTGATCGTTACTCCGCCTCGGCGACGAACTCCATCTCCAGGATCACCTGCTCCTCCACCGAGGCCACCTGGGGCGGCAGCCGCAGGATAGTCACGTCGAAGTCCGAGTACAGCGTGGCGTACGAGGCGATGCCTTCCAGCCGCGTCTCGGAGACCGGCGTCACCGTGGCGTCGAAGGTCACCTCGCGTGTCACGCCGTGAATGGTCAGGTTGCCGGTGATCTGAAAGTCGAACGGCTGGCCGAGCGTCACACTATCCGGCAGGCCGCTGACGCTCGTCATGACGAACTCTGCGTACTGGTAGGCGGGGTTGCCCGTCTCCAGGATCATGTCGCGGATGGCCCGGTTGCGGAAGCTGTTGTCCGTCGTCAGGGTGCTCAGATCGACGCGGATGACGCTCATCGAGACGGCGGGAGGGTTGGCGTAGTCGGCAACGATCTGCCCTTCGACGGCGTTGGTGGCCCCGATGACCGTCTTAGGCTGCCCGTTGAGTACCTCGTTGACGATGAACCGCGCCTCCGATTCGGCAGGCACGAGGACGAACGTCGTCCCGGTGGCCCCGATGGGCGCGCTGACGGGCGGATCGGTAGGTGCGCTTGGGCTGCCTCCAGCCGAGCAGGCTGCGACCATCATCGCCACGATGATCAGCCCGCTGGCAACCAGTAATCCTCGGTTGGACATATCTTCCCCCTTTGGTATCAAAAAAAGAGAGCGGACGTGTGGCGAAGAGCCATCGGCTCTTCACGCCGCGTTCACCCCTTTCATGAAGGTATCGAGTGGTGGGACGGATCGCTATAGGCGAAACGGCGCAGTGTGTGTTGGCTGATGTGTTCCCGCAACCGAACGTCGCGGCTAGCTACAGCCACACAGCCCAGCGCCTCCTCTTAATGCTCGATCATCTGGACGAAATCGCCGTGCCAAGTGTGCAGCCATACTTCACCCGTGTAGCCGTTGACGCTCAGCATCCCAGCGATCTCGCCATCCTGCTCAAAGTCGATGGTGTAGTAGCCGTAGAACGTCGTGACCTCGTCCTCGACCTCCGCGCCGGGCAGGGCGTCGTCGAGCGCCGTCTGTGCCAGGTCGAGGGCCTCCTCGGGGGTCACGGTCATCTCATCAGAGGGGTTGCCGAGGTAGCCCCCCATCATCCCACCGCGCCCCATCATACCAGGGCCATAGCCGCGCATCATGCCGTACTGGGTGTTCCACATCATGTTGGGGCCGGGTTCGGGATGGGCCGCCGCCGTGAAGGGGTCGATCAGGATTTCGAACGCGCCAATCCCGGTATCGGCTTCGCGGATCGCGGCGTAGAAGTGGTTGCTGAACTCCATCACCTCAGCCACTTCCAGGTCATCGCCGTAGTCGTCGGCATATGCCTGGGCAACCTGCTCGGCCTGGTCGATGGTTAGGCGCTCGCCCTGCTCCGGCACAAGGTCTGGATCAGGCACGTAGCCACCCATCATGCCCCAGCCGCGACCGCCCATCATGCCGCGGCCACCCATCCTGCCAGGACCGAAGGGAACGCCGCCGTACGGAGCGCTGCCATCGTAGCCGGGGCCAGCGCCGGAGCGCCCCATCATGCCGGGGCCGTAGGCGTAACCATAGGCATAGTCCACGTCCTGAATCGCGCGGCGGGCAAACGCACCACTGGTGAGCAATCCGATCAGCACGCCGATGCCCAGCAGCAGCAGAGCCGCCAGCGCAAGCCCGCCGATTTTCAGAAGGCGGTTTCCCCCGCTAACTGTGGGGGTGGTGGGGGAGTCTTGAGTCTCCATGAATGCCTCCACATCATATGGGCTGTATCCTTGAAGACCCGATCATAGACATGGGTTATGTAGGAATCATGTAGACCATGTGAGAGTTTGGGTTCGATTCCCCCACCTAATTCCCCTTGTCCCCCGTTTCGGCAGGGGGAAATAGGTAGGATCATTGGCGGCGTAGCACCGCCGATGCGGTGCTCGCCATGAAGATCAGCACCGCGATCACGTTGATCAGCCCGCCCCAGCGCCGCAGCGCTATCACCGCCAGCAGATCCCCGGCGACACGGACGATCAGCGAGATGTGCAGCAGTGCCAGGTGCGCGTAGAACCTCGGATGGTAGACCTGCTCCCCACCGACAACAGCCGGAAGTATAAGGGGGGCGTGGCCGAAGATCATCGATAGCACGAAGCCCACAAACACGGCGTGCAGCATGGCATCGTAGCGCAGGCCCGCAGTCTGCGGGCCGAAGGCGATCAGCAGCGCGCCGCCGATCAGCAGCCAGGCATATCCGGCCAGCAGACACACGGCGATGAACCGGGTTAAGCCGGATTGCAGGATGGTGTGGCGGGCCACATCGGTGCGCAGCAGCCACAACCCCAGCGCGATCAGCCCCGCCCCAGCCACCGGAGCGCCGGCGGCTGGATAGAAGCTCGCCGCGGCGATCCCGCCAAGCAACAGCGAGATGGAGGCGATGAATAACCCCCGGACCAATGGCGACAGACGCAGCACCCGGTTCAGCTCCAGCCGCTCGCCGCCGATGGTCAGCACCAGGAAGCCCGCCCACCATAGGGCCGCCGACGAGATCGTTCCCCCCGTCAGCCACAGCAGGTTGCCGACCAGCCAGGCCACCGCGCCCACGGCCATGGTAACCGTGTGCAGCGCCCAGTGCATCCGCAGCGCCACGGCGAAGATCGCCACCAGCGTGGCGCTGCCCAGCGTCGTGAGCACGGCCCCGCCCTGCGTCTGCCCCGCAGCCAGCAGGATCGCGCCCAGCGCCGTGCTAAGCGGCCCCAGGTACATCCACGCCCGGCGCAGCGCAATGGCCCGCTCGATGCCGATCAGCGTGCCAAGGAACCCGGCAACCATCAGCGGGCCGTGCGCCAGCGCGCCGAGCGGCCCCAAGGCCGGCAGCGACCACGGCAGGCGCATCAAGCCCAGCCACATCCCAGCCAGCAGTGAGAGGATCGCCAGCAGCATGAGCGGTCGGTTCAACGGGGGCGGTTGACGTTGCATCGTAACTTCCTCTGGCAGTGATGATGGTATGCGTTCCATGATACCTTTATTTACCCGCCCGTCTATGACGCCGATCAACTCCGCCATTTCCAGCCTTGTGCGCTATGATTGGAGGGCAGCCTCTCTGAGTCCTGGTCACTGTTCACTCTATATGGAGCCACGACAACCATGCGCATCCTGATCACGGGAGCCAATCGCGGAATCGGGTTGGAGTTCACCCGACAATACCTCGCGCGCGGTGAGCGGTTGTTCGCCACCTGCCGTAACCCACAGGACGCCACCGATCTGCTGGTGCTCTCGGAGCAGCAACCCGACCGGCTGACCGTCCTACCGCTGGACGTAACCGATCAGCCCAGCATCGACCTAGCCCACCGGCAGGTACAGCGCCAGACCGACGGGCTGGATGTGCTGATCAACAACGCGGGCATCTACGTCGAAGGCGAGCGCCCTGGCAGGATCGACCGTGAGGCGTTCCGGCTCACACTGGAGGTCAACACCATCGGCCCGCTGATGGTGACCCAGGCTTTCCTCGATCTGCTTGAGGCGGGCCACCAGCCGAGGGTGGTCCATCTGTCGTCAAGGATGGGATCGATTGGCAAGAAAAAGGGGGGTGGGGACTACAGCTATAGCGCCAGCAAGGCCGCGCTCAACATGCTGGCACGCCTGCTGGCGCTCGACCTGCGCTCGAAGGGGATCATCGTTGTTGCACTGCACCCCGGTTGGGTGAAGACCGATATGGGTGGCCCCGGCGCAACGCTGGATGTGAGCGAGGCCGTGCAGAGCATGATCGACGTCATCGATGGACTGACAGCAGCGGACTCAGGACGCTTCCTGCAATGGGATGGCGGAGAGCTTCCCTGGTAGGGCCGGCAGGCGCGCTCTGCGATCCAGGCTCTCCCTACGGCGGAAAGGCCGTGATGAATCCGCCCGCCGCCCTGATCGCATCAAACTGGTCGTTCATATCACGCTGCATGTTTGGCCCGATAAATACCCCAGGCTCTGAGAACAGCCCATCCGCCACGATCACACCCGCGCAGGGCAGCAGCGCCGTGGTGACCAGGAATGGGAGCCTCCGCGGGGGGAGCAGCTTCTTCAGCTTGGAAATCAACCCCCAAACGCCGTAAGCCTGGGCGCGGCCAAAGGTGGGAAGGAGGACGAGGTAGTTGTTCCAGTAGCGCAGAGCGATGAAGTCCCCATGCACGTGGTAGCGTTGCCATTGGGTCACCATCTCCCGATCTTCTGGTGACAGGCTTGCCCCCTCGTCCCTGATGAAGTCTGCGAATAGCGCCTTGCGCGCGTAGATTTTGTCCCGGCACTGCGCCTTGACTTCGAGAGGTTCTTCTATGAACTCCTCCAGGGTCATGGCGGCAGGGATGATCTTACGCCGCCGTCCGGCATACCACATGAGGTGGTGATACAGCCGGATAAACCGGTTTGCCTCTGCACGGGGAATATTCATGGGATGCCTTCCTGCCTTTCTCAGCCCATCGACTTGGCTCAGGCACGCCTGCGCCGTGTCCGCTGCACCCATCCCCGCCCTGGTGCGAACAGGAACGCCAGCACGAACATCCCCGTCAGCGCCAGCACAATGGTTGCCCCCGACGCGACGCCAGCGTAGTAGGATGCATACAGCCCGATCAGCGCCGCCACCGCGCTGAAGAGGGCCGCCAGACCCATTATGGGCCGCAGCCGCCGGGTGAGCAAATTGGCCGTCGCGGCGGGCGTCACCAGCAGCGCCACGACCATCACCACGCCCACCGCCTGGATGGCGGTGACCACCGTCAGTGCCAGCAGCAGCAGCAGTCCGTAACGCACCGCTGACGGTGATAGCCCAATCGAGATCGCATGGCCGGGGTCGAAGGAGGTAACCAGCAGTTCTTTGTAACTGAGGGAGACCGCGATCAGCACCACCACCGTCACCCCGGCGATGATCGCCAGATCGGGAACGGTCACGCCCAGGATGTTGCCGAACAGGATGTGGGTCAGGTCGCGGTAGGACTGCACGCGGCTGAGCAGCAGGATGCCCAACGCGAACAGCCCGGAGAACGTGACCCCGATGGCAGTGTCCTCCCGCACCTGCCCTTCCCGGCTGAACCAGCCAATCCCCAACGCCGTCACCACGGCGGCGATCAGCGCCCCCAGCGTCAGGTTTGCGCCGCTGAGGAAGGCGATCACGATGCCGGGCAGGATGGTATGCGCCATCGCGTCGCCGATGAAGGCCATGCCGCGCAGCACTACGAACGCGCCCAGTACCGCGCAACTGATCCCAATCAGGATTCCGGCAGCCAGCCCCCGCAACATAAAGTCGAAGGTGAAGGGCTGGACGATCCAATCAATGAGGGAGGTCATCGTCCCACACTCCCGCATGGGGATGCAAATGGACGCCATAGGCTCGCAGCAGCGTGCGCGCCGTCAGCACATCCGAGGGGAAGCCGTCGGCGATAATCTGCCGGTCGAGGAACACAGCGCGGGTGAAGTGCATCGGCAGGATGCCCAGGTCGTGGGTGGTGACGATCACCGTGCGCCCCTGCGCCGCGACCTCGTCCATCACCTCGAAGATCAGCTCCTGTGTCGGCATATCCAGGTTGTTGAGTGGCTCATCAAGCAACAGCAGATCGGCCTCATGGGCCAGGCAGCGAGCGATCATCACCCGCTGCTGCTGCCCGCCGGAGAGCGCGCCGATCTGCTGCTCGGCAATATCTTCCAGGCGCATGGTGGCGAGCGCCCTCTGCACAGCAGCGTGATCCTCGGCCCTCGGTCGGCGCAGCCAGCCCAGATGCACGTAGCGGCCCATCATCACCACCTGCCGCACCGTCACCGGGAAGTTCCAGTCCACGTCGCCGCGCTGCGGAACATAGGAGGTCTTGTGGTGACACTCTCCGACCGGGTTGCCATAGATGGAGATCGTTTTTTCCGGCGGGCGCTCCAGCCCGGCCACAAGCTTGATCAGGGTGGACTTGCCCGCGCCGTTCGGCCCCACCAGCGCAACCTTTTCGCCCTGGTCGATGCGCAGACAGATGCCTTCCAGGGCGGGGCGCGGCGCGCCGGGGTAGGTGAAGGTCAGGTTGCAGATATCCAAGGCGGGCTGACCTGGCACAGCCGGCGTGGAGCAGGTGCGTCCGTAATTGAGTTCCATGGCCTTCGCCCCCTCAACCCCTCTCCCACGCGACCAGCGGGCGGCGATAAGATGCCTTCACGACCAATAGGACGGGATATGTGCCGCCCGCTGGTCTGGGGAAAGGGGGCACGTTATGGAGCCAGCCCCTCGACCAGCGTCGCCACGTTGGCGCGCATCATGTCCAGGTACGTCTCCGCGCCGCTGCCGGGTAATCCTACCGAGTCCGTATACAGTGTCAAGACCCGGATATCGCGACCTGTTTCCTCGGCCACGATCTGCGCTAGTCGGTCGTTGATGGTCGTCTCGACGAAGATGGCGGGCACGTTCGCCTGGTTGATGGCCTCCACCAGGGCGGCGATCTGCCCGGCGGAAGGCTCGGCCACCTCGCTCGCGCCGACCAACACCGTGCCGATCACCTCAAAGCCGTAGGCACGGGCAAAGTAGGCGAACGTATCGTGGTTGGTCACCAGCTTGCGGTTCTCCGCCGGGATTCGCTCGACCTGATCGCGGATGTGCTCATCGAGCGATTCGAGCATGGCTTCGTAGGTGGCGGCATTGGCACGGTATGCCTCGGCGTGGGCCGGGTCAAGCTGAGTCAGAGCGGAGGCGATGTTCTGAGTCCAGATCATCACGTTGCGGGGGTCCTGCCACACGTGCGGATCGCCGCCCGCGTGCTCGTGCTCGTGCTCATCGTCGCCCGCGTGCTCGTGCTCGTGCTCATCGTCGCCCGCGTGCTCGCCCTCATCCGCGTGCTCGTGCTCGTCGCCACCCTCGATCACGTCCACGCCTGCCGACACGGGCACGACAGGCACGTCAGCTCGGATCGCATCTAGGCTCGCCATCAGCCCTTCCTCAAAGTCCAGCCCGTTGACGAACACTACATCTGCCTCGCGCATCAGGGCTAGGTCGGCGGCAGCGGGTTCGTAACTATGTGGGTCCTGGCCGGGCTGCATGAGGGTGGTCAGGTCGATGTACTCCCCGCCGACCTGGGCCACCACGTCGCCGACCAGGGTTGTTGTGGCCACCACCCGCAGCCGCTCCCCCGTGCCAAGCGCGGCGGGGGTGAGGGCCGGGAGTTCCATCGAACTGGGAGCGGTGCCGCCTTGGACGGCGCAGCCGCTCAACGATACAACCAGCGCCGAGACGGCTATCCATTTCATAAGTGGCCGTTCCATAACCCCTCCTAATTGAGACTTTGTATCAATAAGAAGGGATTATAGCACCCCACCGCAGGTGGATCAACCGGCGCGACGGAAGGCTGCGCAGAACAACGCCTTATCCTCGACGGCGTTGCGCGAGCATGGGGGGGAAATGGCTCCTCTTGGCGGCATGGCGCAGCGCCGACCGGCGCTGCGCAAGCACGAGGGGAAACCCCGTTTCAACGCACGAAGGGCACGTGCCGCCAGAGACGCAGCAGCAGGGTCAGAATCCTCGCCAGCCGCGCGTTGATCGCCAGCGCCGTTTCGTAGCTGCTGATCTGCCAGGATGTCCGGTTGGTGATGATGATCTGCGGCTCGCAGAACTTGCGGATTCCCTCCGGGCCATGCCGCCGCCCGATGCCGCTCTCCTTGAAGCCGCCCATCGGCCCATCCATCACCGCCCAGTTCATGTAGCTATCATTCACGCACACCGACCCGCTTTGCAGGCGGCGGGCGACCTGCTCGCCGTGCCGCCGGTTGCCGCACAGCACGGCGGCGTGCAACCCGTAGCGGCTGTCGTTGGCAAGGCGGATCGCCTCCTCTTCGGAGGCCACCCGGTAGATCGCCAGCACCGGGCCAAACGTCTCCTCCGCGTGGAGCATCATGCCGGCGGTCACATCCGTCAGAAGCGTAGGCTCGTAGAAATACGGGCCGAGGTCGGGCCGCGCCTTGCCCCCGGCCAGCACCGTCGCACCCTTGCTGACGGCATCCTGCACGTAGCTCTGCACCGTATCGAGTTGTTCCCGGCTAACCAGCGATCCCACGTCGCAGTTGAAGTTCCGGTCGGTGCCGAGGCGCAATGTGCCGACCTGGCGCACCAGCTCCTCAACGAACGGGCCATAGATAGCCTCATGAACAAAGGCCCGTTCAAAGGCGATGCACATCTGCCCCGTGTTATTGAACGTGCCCTCGATGATCACCCGGGCAGCGTGCTTCAGATCGGCGTCAGGCAGGACGATGGCCGCATTCTTGCCGCCCAGTTCCATGCTGAACGGGATCAGCCGCCGGGCGGCGCGTACCGCCATCTTGCGCCCCACGTCGGTGCTGCCGGTGAACATCAGGAAATCCACGTGATCCACCAGCGCGTTCGCTAGCTCCGCCGCCGGGCCGGTGACGATCTGCATCAGGTCTTCCGGCATCCCGCACTCGACCAGCAGCCGGTAGCCCCAGAGCGCGGTCAGCGGCGTCTGGCTGGAGGGCTTGATGATCACTCCATTGCCTGCCAGCAGTGCCGGGATCGCGTCGCACATGGATAGGATAAAGGGAAAGTTCCAGGGGCTGATGATCCCCACCACGCCAACCGGCTGGTACACCACCATCGAGCGGTCGCGCAGGGGGATGCCCGATTTGACCCGTCGCGGCCTCAGGAACCGCCCCCCGTGGCTGGTGTAGTAGCGTGCCTCGGAGGCGACCGCGAACAGCTCAACAAAGGCGTCCCGGCGCGACTTGCCCGATTCGGACTGGATCACATCGAACAACTCCGCCTGCCGGTCGAGGATCAGATCATGGAAACGGGTATAGACTCTGGCCCGCTCGCGGAAGGGCCGAGCAGCCCAGGCAGGCTGTGCCGCCCGCGCCCGCCGCACGGCGGCGATCACATCGTCGGCGGTGTGGCGCGGCACACGGCCCACGACCTCGCCCGTCACCGGGTTGAACACGTCCATGTGGGATGGGGGTGGGG